>JADFXG010000001.1:0-300000 GCA_015233895.1 Nitrospirota bacterium
ACTCATTGTGTCATGCCTCCTTTTTGTTATAACTGATAATATAATTCAGTTAGGCAGTTTCTGAAAATATACTTTCCAAAAAATGCTCTCTAATTAGACTTCATGACACAGTTTTTTGAACACTCTCTGGGATTCAGATTTTAGAGGTGTTTACACACTCTTTCCCAAAAATCCCTTTAAGTCATCCCTTCTCTACACCATCCTTATAAATATCTTTGTCGGCTGAATCAATCGTTTGGGTGATTTTAATCATTGCAATGTGTGTGTGTGTGTGTGTGTTAAACTAAATCGCTTTTTACAAAAAGAATATGTTCATACCCTCGTTCAGAGGGTATAATGATACGCTTTAACAGGAGTGAATATGAATAAGGGAAGGTTATTTGTGCTTATGTCAGCTCTTGCTTTGACATTATTTCTCTTAATGTCGGGGCATTCCGTAAAAGCTTATGACAATGTTACTTACACCCTGCCGTTTCTGGGAGTTAGTACAAACAACGTAGTTTATTGTTTTGCATCCAATGCTTCTACAGACAATGTGTCAGTGGGTGTATCCGTAATGGGCACCTCTGGATCCACTAAACCTGCTCAAGACGTAGCAATGCTCGGCGGTGTTATTATATATGCCAAACAAACCCAAATGATTACATTTACGGGCTCTACAGCAACTCTGGGTTCAGCCGTGGCTGACCTTTCTCAAAATGTAGGTACGAATTCCTCTGACATGTATGGTATCCACCTGACATTCTTCGGTTCATACACAGGAGTTACTACAACAGCAAGGTATTCGCAAATTACTCCAATCATAAATAATGAAGACGGCAATCAATTATTCAACGTTGCTAATGCTTTTCTATGCTCACCTTTACCATATATTGTATTCGGGCCGCAAACAACGACAACCATGTCAAAAAACGGGAAACCAACCGTTGCCGCAAGTTGTTTATCTGTCGGCTTGGCTTGTTATCAAGGTACCACATCACCTAAACGTAACCTTGTAGGTTATACGTGTATGGATACTATCAATACTTTTATAAAACCTCTCAGTTATTAGAGAAAAGGAGAATATAACTATGATTAAGAGAAAATTTATATACATTACAGCGTTGGTTCTTATTGTTGCAGCAGTTACGGTTAACGAGGGGCACAGATATGTCTCCGCTTCCGATAACGTTACATACTTTATGCCTTTTTTGCATACTCATACAAATAATGTGGTTTACTGTGTTGCTACCAACATGTCAACCGACAATGCTACTGTAAGTGTAACCGTTCTTACAAATCCAACCGGTTATACACTTAACTGGACACCGGTAGCGCTTTCTACTGTTGTATATTCAAAGCAGTCGGTTATGCTTACCATGTCCGGAACGTCAGTAACAGGTGGTTCAGGATCCGCAGATATTTCGCCATACGTATCTTCTGGTTCCAACGCATATTCTGCAATGATAACTTTCGCAGGCGCCAATACCAAAGCCTCAACATCAGGTGTATGGTACACCGACTATGTTACAGCAGGTTTCAGAGAATATAATGATAATGCCCGTAAAAATTTTGGGAATTTAGCTCCTATTTATACATTTGCTAAAAGCGCTCAATTAAGAAATGGAACTTACATAGATGTTGACAGTGGCTACACGACAGTACCACTTACCTGTCAGACACTCACTATGGCATGTTTTCAAGGCACCACAACTCCAAGGAGAAACCTTGTAGGTTATATGTGTATGGATACAATAAACTCGGCATATCCACCGAATTCGTACTAAAAAAGCTCAACTGTGGACAGATGCTTTTTCTTTAGGGCAAAGTACTCTGTCCGCAGAATATGGGAAATGTTTACCTGTATTAATAGACTTCCTCGTGAGATCCTATTTCTATTAGCAAGATATCTTTTTCGTTCTTATTACTCTCCACAAAATCAAATATTATACGTAGGTCGTAACCCACACAACATGCCCATGAACCTGTTAACTTCCCTTTGAGTTTATGAGTTGACAAGTTTGGTTTGAATGGGTCATTTATAAGTAAGTCTAAAACTCTTTCAATATCTTTGATTGAATCAGGATTTCTCTTGAGGTGACGTTTCAGGGCCTTTATAAATGTTTTACCCCAAATAAGCTCTCTCATTTATAAAGGTCTTTCATTAAGTCATCAACAGAACCTTTTTTTACTTCTCCATTTAAATAATCTTCTTTTGCTTCTTTGATACTTTCTGCTAATTGGTCACGCCTATGCTCTAACAGCCTGCTGCGAATGATAACAATAAGTTCTTCTTGCTGAGATTCAGACAATGATTCGACAATTTCCAAAGCATCCTGAAATGCTAAATTATGTTGTTTTTGCAAAGAAAACTCCTTAAAGCATTTCAATTATTATATCATAAATTGCCTTTGCAATTAACTCAGTTAATAAAAAACCTTTTACAGGAGTTAAACGTGTGAGCAGTATATTATTTTTCCGCTGAAATATGTTTCCCCTTGCTTTAATACCTCTTTTTATCGATAATGATTCAATGCTATAATAAAGTAGAAACATGAAGTTTAGCGAATTAGTAAGATTACTTGAGGCCGATGGATTTAGGATTGTAAAAGAAAAAGGTTCTATAAGGTATTATAGTAAATCAAGTTGGCCTAAATTGCTTAGAATAGACTATCATGGTTCAAAAGAAGTCCCTAAAGGGACGTGCAATGCTATATTAAAATCAGCAGGTTTAAAGACCGGAGGGATATCATGATAGAATTAGAGTATTCCTTAATAATTGAGGCAACAAAAGAGCCGGACTATTTTGGATTTTACTCCCATGAGTTAGAAGGATTTACAGGGATTGGGCATTCAGTTGAAGATTGTTTGTATAAAGCAAAATATGCAATGAAAGAACATATTGATTTGCTGCGAGAAACTGGCTTACCAATACCACCCAAAAACCTAAATCCGAAAATTATTATCCAGAATGAGCTGGCACAAGATTACCCGGTAATGTCTGTTGTTTAAAGCAGATAATAGATTTTCATAAGAGAACTCAATTAAAAAAGCATTTTAAGTTATTACATTACTACGTTTTAACCCAGCTCATCTTTTATTAACCTTTCAAGGTCGTCATCGTTTAAGTCATCTATGTAATCAAGGTTGTCTGACTTTTTACCTGATATGCCTGTCGTTTCATTACTCTTTGCAGATTCATCATTTGCAAAAAACTCATTTTTCAAATTATCAGATATAGCCCTTATCGTGGGGTAACTAAAGAGAAACCCCACAGGGAGCGCAATGTTAAGCTCTTTTGAAATGAGATTACGAAACTCCACAGTCATTAGAGAATCAAAACCCTGATCCATTAGTGGCTCTTCTATCAAAATATTAGCGTCTCTATCATAGCCAAGTATCCGGTTAACTGCGCCCTTTATATAGGAAACAATAAGTTCTCCCCTGCTTTCGGCGGATGCGGCTCTAAGATTTTTAAGGATGTCCGATTCTGGCACATCTCCAGTATTTAAAATCTCTGGTGAAGCACCATCGGATATTTCCCGGTAGAAATATTCTAAAAATCCTGAGTTTATCCCTTGAGGAAGCCGTGTTAAGTACGTATGCCAATTTATATCTATGACACACGTGTTTGTGTGCTTGTCATAGAGAAGTTTTTCTAAAATTGATAGTCCGTCTTTTACTTCTATTTTGTTAAAGCCAATTGCCTCAGTGTTTTCAGGTCTTTTTGCAGCCATCCCAGTGTTTGCCCAAAGGCCCCAATTAATTACAATAGTCCTGATGCCACAACCTGAGAAATAATGTGCCGCTGAGTTAAGGAAAGCATTAGCGGAGGCGTAGTTAGACTGCCCGGCGCTTCCTAATACAGATGCAGCCGAGGAAAAAAGGACAAAGAAATCAATTTCTCTGTTTTCTATAATATTATAAAGATTCCATGTGCCGGTTACTTTTGGCTCCATAACTTTTCTAAATCTCTCCGCATCCTGATTTACTATCACACTGTCATCTAAAACACCTGCGGCATGAAACACTCCCCGAACCTGCGGCATCTCTGTATCTATAGCTCTAAAGAGCCGCTCAACATCCTCTGTGACAGCAACATCGGCTGACATCACCCTCACAATGACCCCTTGTGCTTCAAGCCGCGATATTTTTTCCCGCGCCTCCACACTTGCCTCATGCCTGCCCGTCAGCACGATATACCGCGCCCCTTTTTCAACAAGCCACTGTGATAACTCAAGACCCAGTGCGCCCAGTCCGCCTGTTATTACGTAGGTTGCGTCATTACGGATAAGCGAGGCTGAAACACTATCTATCTTAAGCACTACCTTGCCAACGTGTTTGGCTGCCGCCATGTATCTATAGGCTGATGAGGCGTCAGTTATCGGAAACACCTTATGAACCAGTGGCTTTAACGCACCTGAGTTTAAATGCGATGTGACTGTTTTTAACGTTTCTTTTATAATGAGAGGCGTTTGCTTCGATACCTCGCCCATATCAAAGCTATGATATGAGACATCAGGCCGGTAACGTTTTACCTCATCAATCGTCCATATGCCGATTTTACCAATTTCAATGAAACGCCCCCCTTTGGAAAGCACACTCAGACTTTTGGGAATGTATTCGCCGTTAAGGCTGTTTAATACCATGTTTACGCCGCGCCCTTGAGTTAGAGCCATCAACTCATCCGAAAAATCAAGGCTCCGTGAATCCATTATTTGACTAACACCCTGAGCCCTTAAAAAATCCCACTTGCCGCGGCTTGCAGTTGCATAAATATCCGCTCCAGCCATCTTTGCAATGTTTACTGCAGCAAGCCCCACACCCCCTGCCGCTGCATGAATCAGTATCTTCTCGCCAGCCTTAAGCCCGCCACACACTATGAGACCATACCATGCGGTCAGATAGGTTAGCGGCACTGTGGCAGCCTCGGTGTAACTCAGGTTTTCAGGCATCAGTGACACGAAATCACTGTTTACTGTCGTATAGGTTGAAAATGTCCCGTTAACCGGAGCCGCTATAACCGAATCACCGGGCTTTTTGTCTTTTACACCTGTGCCAATACGGCTGACAACCCCTGAGCACTCAAAGCCAAATACCACATCCTGTGGAGCCTTATTACCGCTGTATTCCCTGAGCATTCCAAGAGCGTTCAGCACATCACGGAAATTAAGCCCTGCTGCCTTTACCTCTATCTCCACCTCGTTTTCAGAGGGATTTTCCCGAGTTGCCGGTTTCAACTCCAGTGCATCCAAACTACCGTACTCAGTGAGTCTTAACGCTGTTTTTTCGGCATTCTGTAGTGCCTCAGCACTGAATTCTTTCGCATTGCGTCTCTTAAGACGGCAGACATACCTGCCATCATTTCTCATTGCCACCTGCTGTTCTTTGTCTTCATTAAACAACTCATTATAAATAAACAAACTTTCGTTCTGTTCGATTGTTGCGGGTAAATCAATCAGTTGTGCGGCAAGCTCCGGATGCTCAAGAAACAGAACCCGGCCAAATCCCCACACCGGCGATTGGTATGGGATTACATTTATCCCCTCATCATTCCCAACAGGCCATACCCCGCGGGTTATTATCATAAGTTTTACGTTTTCATGTTTCACAAGCGTCTGCACTGTATGAAGTAGCCCAATAACTCCGAGATGGTTAACGCCGAACTCAGAGCCAGAAACTCCGGCGCTCCATAAATAAACAACACCATTAAGTCTGCTTATGGAGGCAAACAATTTTTCAAAATCACCCGCAGACTGAGGGTTTATCTCATAGCCTTTATTATCGGGAAGTTCACTGTATGCGTTCCCAGGTCTAACATAAACACTTTCTAAACCGTTTTCCTTAAAATAAGATGAAAGCTGCCCTCCAACACCGTCTTTGTTAGTAAATATCGCCCATAAACCACTGTGTATTGATAATTCTGCAACCTGATTTGCATCTTTCCTTTCCCAGTTAATATCATAAAGAAAATCATTGTGCCTGGTCTTAGAGAGAAGTTTAGTGCGGTCTGCCTTTTTAGCCGTAAGTCCTTCTATAAACATTAAAGGTGTTCCATCCTCTGTATATACAGTAAAGTTGAGTTTTATTTCATTGTCAGTTTTTAATGTTATTTTGGCATGGCTCCACAGTTTCGTAACACTTTGGAGGGTTGCATGTAATGCGCCAAAGCCCACAGGAAGGAATGTTTCTTTCATATCTATTAATGCAGAGGCTGTCTGCAGTACGGCATCTATCGCTATAGGATGTATATTGTATTTGGATGAATCCATTGCCGCAGTATCAGAAAGAATTATCAAGCCAAGAGCTTCCTCATCTTTACTCCACAACTTTTGAATTGCCCGAAAATCAGTTCCATACTCCAGTCCTTGTGATGAAAACTGCTTGTATATATTTGCTACATCGTGTTCTTTAATGCAACGTTTTTTCACGGACTCCAGCGATTCAGTTATATCAAAACTACTATTGTAAACTGTCCCGTTTACGTGTAAAACCCACTGAAGGTTGCCATCAGTGTTTTCTAAAGCACTGAATATTTTAAAGGCAAACTCTCCGTTTTTTTCAGGCATAATAAGAGTTTGAATTTTTATCTTGTCGTCAGTTTCCGAAATTATTAAGGGCTGTAAAATATTAAAGTCTTTTATGGCTATTGTCTCAGTTTTCAGTAAAAATTTAGCAGCAGTAAGAGCCATCTCGATAAATACTGCGGCAGGTACAACTGCATAGCCGTAAATGCGGTGTTGTTTTATAAAATCAGGGGATTCATAAGAAAACTCGTTTTCAAAAACTACCTCCCCTGTTGCTAAAGGACGCCTTACGCCTAAAAGCGAATGTGAAGCATCCGGCATAAATGCTCTTGGTTTAATATCAATCCAATATCGTTTGCGTACAAATGGATAGTTTGGCAGCACTGCAACTTTTTTATAGCCATATGGAGCGTTAAACTCTCTCCAGTTAATGTCCATGCCGCAGACGTAGAGTCCGCCAAGGGTTTTTAGTATCTGTCTCCAGTCATTTTGATCTGTCCTCTTAACGCCGGTGGTCGCTGACAACAGAGATGGGAGCCATGCATTTGCTTTGTCATCAACACACCTTTTGCCCATGCCAAGAAGCACTGCTCCCGGGCCCAGTTCCACAAACACCCTGTAACCGTCTCTATACAGTGTCTCAATACCTGCTAAAAACCTCACTGTCCCTCTAAGGTGCTTTACCCAGTAGCTGGTTGACTCCCCGCCGCAGTAATAATCTCCGCTAACGTTTGATACAACCGGTATTTTGCCTCTGTGATAGACAACTTTATTAGCAGTAAGAGCAAAGCTTTCCAACACAGGCTCCATCAGCCGCGAATGGAATCCGTGTGATACTAAAAGTTCTTTGCTCTTTATCCCACGCTCTGAGAGACGTTTGCACGTTTCCATTACAGTATCCCGCACCCCTGAAATCACAACGCTGTCATGCCCGTTAACCGCTGCTATGGAAACATCATCAGAAAATAATTCTTCTTGCACCAATGTTTCACTTGCAAACACTGCTGCCATTGTGCCCTCTCCTAAAGCCTCCCACATCAAGCGTCCGCGCTCAGATACAAGCATTAGAGCATCCTCAAGCGAAAACACTCCGGAAATACATGCAGCAGTGTATTCACCTATACTGTGGCCTAAAAGAGCTCCCGGCTCAATTCCCCAGGATTGCCATAACTTGTACAAACTATACTCAAGAGAAAATAACACAGGCTGAGCATATCGGGTTTCATTGAGAACCTTAGCCGATATGCCGCCATACATCAATTCCAAAAGAGGCACATCCATGTGTTTTTGCAGTATCTTGCCGCATTCTGTGAGGGTATCTCTGAAGACAGGACTGCTTTCGTAAAGGCTGCGTCCCATGTTTTGTGAAAGTCCGCCCTGTCCGGTAAAAAGAAATGCAATCTTAGGATGCCGCTCTGGTAACAGTATTTCTTGTGCCTCAGACAACCCTTTAAAAATCTCCTCAGAGGTTTGTCCTATAGCAAATCTGCGCTTATTAAAATGATTCCGTCCAATGTTTGATGTGTAACAGATGTCAGAAACTAAAATGTCGGGTTGTGAAGCTAACAACTCTTTATATCGGTCAGAGAGCTCAGAAAGGGATTCATCAGTCTTAGCTGAAAGTGTCAGTATGTGAACAGGACGATTAAGCTCGGACTCAACTCTCTTATGTATAGGCGCCTCCTCTAACACAACATGGGCATTTGTTCCGCTAAAACCAAAAGAACTTACTCCGGCAATCTTTTTACCGTTCCATGAGCGTCCTGAGGCTACCTCAATAGGTATTGCCGCCCAGTCAATGTGCGGATTTGGAGTTTTAAAGTGCAGATGCGGGGGAATTGTCCCGTGCTGCATTGAAAGCACCACTTTTATCAGTCCTGCCACACCTGCAGCAGCCTCCAGATGTCCGAGGTTTGTCTTTACCGTGCCTATTATAAGTGGGGAGGCCTTACTCTTTACTGTACTAAATACTGCGCCAAGAGCTCTGACCTCTATAGGATCACCTAAAGCAGTGCCTGTGCCATGTGCTTCTATATAGCTGATCTCTCCCGGCTCCACTCTGCCATCAGCAAGAGCACTGCGTATCACACGCTCCTGGGCAGGCCCGCTAGGCACAGTGAGTCCCCCGCTTGGCCCGTCCTGATTAACAGCGCTGCCTCTTATTATAGCAAGCACATTATCCCCGTCAGAAAGCGCATCGGAAAAACGCTTGAGCACTATAACACCACAACCCTCTCCACGCACATAACCATCCGCTGCCGCATCAAAAGTTTTACAACGGCCATCGGAGGAGAGCATCCGCGCTCTAGAAAAAATAATATTAGGCGCAGGTATGAGAATAAGGTTTACGCCTGCAGCAATGCTCATATTGCATTCCCTGCGTCTGAGGCTTTGTACGGCAAGATGCATGGCAACCAGGGATGATGAACAGGCAGTATCAATGGACATACAGGGCCCTGTCAGACCAAAAGTATAGGACAGACGGCCTGCTGCTGCACAAAGACCGGCGCCTACGCCGCTATAGGCATTTATCAAACGGGCATCCAAATCGGTAAACTGAAGCGCCCCATACTCAAATCCGCTTATACCAACAAAAACACCAGTGTTACTGCCATATAGAGCATCCGCAGCAATTGAGGCATTTTCAATAGCCTCCCATGTAACCTCTAAAAGAACACGGTGCTGGGGGTCAATGTTGACCGTCTCCTTTGGGGAAATGCCAAAAAGGTGTGCATCAAATGTATCAACGGAATCCAAAAAACCGCCGTAGCGGCAATACATCTTGCCCGGAGCATCTGGGTCGGAGGAATAATAATCATCAATATTCCATCGGTTAGCTGGGACAGTAGTTATGGCGTCAGTTCCACTTTCAAGCATTTTCCAGTAGGTATCGGGGTTGATAACACCGCCAGGCAGCCGGCACCCTACACCTATAATAGCTATCGGCTCACGCTGCTGGTACTCTATATTTTCTAAACGGCCTCTCATATCTTTAAGTTCCATGAGAGCCTTTTTCATTAATGACTGGTTATCCATAAGTTATCCGTTGTTGCATTGGGAGTTACTGAGCACAGCTATTACAGACAGATAAAAATTAGAAACCTGAAGCTAATTCTTTTATGTAACTTTTTAGTTTGTCAGCAAATTCAGGGCGCTTTAGAGAAAGACTTATTGTAGCTTTTAGAAAACCGAATTTATCTCCGGCATCGTACCGCTGTCCTTTAAAAAGATAGCCATAAATGGTGCGCTTTTTAAGTAAGAGGTTGAGAGCATCTGTTAACTGATACTCACCTCCGCGTCCTGGAGGGATAATGTCAAGTTCGGCAAAAATATCCGGCGTCAATATATAGCGCCCAATAACGGCAAGCCTCGACGGCGCCTCATCCACTTTTGGCTTTTCTACAAGGCCATTGATCTTGTATAACTGTCCGGAAACAAGTTCCCCTGATATAACACCATACATAGAGACCTCATCAATCGGCACCTCCTGCAGGGCTATCACCGGCGATTTATACTGGTTATATATAGCTATCATATCGGCAAGAAGCGTATCCTCAGGGTCTATAATATCATCACCTAAAAGCACGGCAAAAGGCTCATCTTTAACAAAAGCCCTGGCACAGTTTATTGCATCTCCTAAACCAAGAGGCTTGCTCTGTCTTATAAAAGCAAAATTCAGTTCCGTATGAAGATTCAACTCCGGTATGTTTGCATCCTTGCCTTTTATCCTGAGATTTTCCTCAAGTTCGCAGTTATAGTCAAAGTGGTCTTCAATAGCCCGCTTATTTCTACCGGTAATAATTATAAACTCATCTATATTACACCTGACACATTCCTCAACAGAATATTGTATCAGCGGCTTATCTACTATAGGGAGCATCTCTTTGGGCGAGGCTTTCGTAACAGGCAAAAACCTTGTGCCTAAGCCCGCTGCCGGAAGTATTGCCTTTTTCAACATCACGTATTTAAACACAAGAGCAAATATCTTGTCAACATAACTAATTTGTTTTTTGTCAGAAAAAACCTGAACTACTGTACAATTGCTAAAAATAAATTTACAACATTTTAATATATTATGATATAATGAGAGGTAAACCTTACTGAAGTAAAGAAGGTTGGAGGTTGGATTGTGGTTACAGTTGAGCTGGAAAGCCCTGAGGTAAAAACGTATATCCGTCAAGTGGTGCTTGAGACGTTAAAGGAGGCGCTTGCCGCATCATCCGGGGCAGATGCAACTCAGCCGCATAGTGAGTTAGCTACTCTGTTACTGTTGCATGTAAGAGATATGGAAGCATTTAAAATTCGTATAGAAAGCGAATTGGCAGCCATAAAACAAAAACTTGGCAGTATTGAAGAACGGTTGGATAAAATAGAAACTACAATGGCTACAAAAGACGACTTGAAAAATGCTGTCGCTAACATGGTAACAAAAGACGATATCGCTAACATGGCTACAAAAGACGATTTAATAGATGCTATTGCTAAGATAGGAAAGTCTATAAAAAAGAGGCTTTCTGAAAAAGAAACGCCTACTGAAAAAGAGATGCTTTCCGATAAGTAGTTTTTGGGGGGGTTGGGCAGTAAAAATACGAAGCCGTCATGTTTGTTTACGAGTGGCTATTATGAGTTATATGTTATCTTTATTTGTGAGGAGATTATAATAGATGCCTGTGGCTGAAAGAGCAGAAGATAATCAGTTTCAAAGAGCTACACTGACGGATAAGGAATTTCGGCGGCTGGGTGATTTCGTTCACTCAGAGGTCGGAATAAAGATGCCTGATATTAAAAAAACCATGCTTGAGGCCCGTCTCCAGAAAAGACTAAAAGCACTTGGCTTTAACACCTTCAATCAGTACATAGAGTATGTGTTTAGCCCTAAGGGGCGTGATGCCGAAATTATAAATTTTATCGATGTTGTAACAACAAATAAAACTGACTTTTTCAGAGAGCCCAACCATTTCGAGTACCTGACCTCTACTGCTTTACCAACCCTTATCAGAACTCACGGGGCAGGCGTAAGGCGTAAACTCATGGTCTGGAGTGCCGGGTGTTCAACCGGAGAGGAGCCCTACACGCTTACTATGGTACTTGATAATTATGGACTTAAACAATACAACGGAGCTTTCGGTTATGTAATAATAGCAACGGATATTTCCTCAAGAGTGCTTGAAAAAGCGCAAAGCGGCGTGTATGAAGAGGAAAAAGTGGCTCCTATCCCAATTGAGATGAAAAAGCGGTATCTGTTAAGGAGCAAAGACAGGAGTAAGAAAATTGTAAAAATAGTGCCTGAACTAAGGTCTATGATAAAGTTTCGCCGTCTTAATTTTATGGAGGGTGATTTTGGATTCAGAGAAGAGATGGATATAATTTTTTGCAGAAATGTAGTTATATATTTTGATAAACAAACGCAGGAGAAACTTCTGAACAAATTCAGCCGCTATTTGGTTCCTGGTGGTTATCTGTTTATGGGGCACTCGGAAACAATAGCCGGATTAAACGTACCGTTTGTGCAGGTGGCGCCTACTGTGTATAGGGTTGCCTCTTGAAAATATCCGAGATACGGCTTCCGATAGTGTTTTTAAAACCGGGCGAGCTCCATATGGGGACTGAACACGTAGCAGTGCATACGGTACTGGGATCGTGTGTTTCCGTAACCATGTATAATCCACAATCAGGGCTCTCAGCAATGTGTCATGGTTTGCTGCCTCACTGCGGCTCTGAGTGTGGAAACTGCCCGGAAAAAATGAAATACGTGGAATGTTCCATAGTACACATGATTGATTGGTTTAAAAAATTCGGAGTTGATAAGTCACAGATTGAAACTAAGGTATTTGGCGGCGGTGATGTGCTTGATTATTCTAAGGGCAGCTGTGTCAACATTCTCCCTCCGGCAAGGAAAAGACAGAGTGTGGGAAGCCAAAACATAGAGGCTGCTCTAAAGGTGCTTAATGAGGCAGGCTTTAAGATAAGTGCAAAAGATATTGGGGGGAGTTTAGGCAGAAAGATGTTTTTTTTCACAGATAACGGTGAGGTGTTACTAAGAAAAATTAAAAAGAGATGTACTTCAAGCCAAACGCAGATGGCTTATTAAATATAATGGAGTTTATATGGCCTTAGGTTTCGCAAAGAAAATAAAAGTGTTAATTGTGGATGACTCTGCAGTGGTAAGGCAGACACTTTTGACAATACTATCCTCAGATCCAATGATTGAGGTTATAGGCACTGCATCGGATCCGTATGCTGCGGTAAATAAGATACATGAGGCTCCGCCGGATGTAATCACTCTTGACGTAGAAATGCCGCGGATGGATGGGATAACGTTCCTCAAAAAAATAATGACT
The DNA here is from genome assembly GCA_015233895.1 of Nitrospirota bacterium. Classification (NCBI taxonomy): domain Bacteria; kingdom Pseudomonadati; phylum Nitrospirota; species Nitrospirota bacterium. The sequence continues at coordinate 12,848 of JADFXG010000001.1, forward strand.
CAGTATCCGATACCGGTTGTGATGTGTTCATCACTTACGGACAAAGGGTCTGAGACAGCGCTAAAGGCTCTTGAGTTCGGAGCTGTGGATATAATTAGTAAGCCTCGTGTGGGCACTAAACAGTTTTTGGAGGACTCTCGTGTGCAGATATGTGATACAGTAAAGGCAGCAGCATCGTCCCGGTTGAGAAAAATATCGGCTGTAGAGCAAAAAGTGGCGCCAAAGCTTACAGCGGATGCTGTGATTTCAAGAGCGCCCTCTCAGGCTATGATACAAACTACGGAAAAAGTGGTTATAGTGGGAGCCTCAACGGGTGGCACAGAGGCATTAAAAGTGTTTTTAGAGGATTTCCCAATGGATTGCCCTGGTATAGTCATAGTGCAACATATGCCGGAGCATTTTACGGCAGCCTTTGCAAAACGTTTGGACAGTATATGCACAATAAACGTAAAAGAGGCTGCAGATAACGACTCAGTAATACGTGGCCGGGCACTGATTGCTCCCGGCAACAAGCACACAATGATAAAGCGAAGCGGTGCACGGTACTATGTTGAAGTAAAGGACGGCCCGCTTGTCAGCAGACACAGACCGTCGGTAGATGTGCTGTTTCGGTCAGCCTCGCGTTATGCCGGTAAAAACGCAGTGGGGGTTATTATGACCGGTATGGGCGATGACGGAGCACGCGGAATGATGGAGATGAAAGAATCCGGAGCATTTAATATTGCTCAGGATGAGGCCTCCTGTGTTGTGTTTGGAATGCCTAACGAGGCAATTAAGCATGGCGGCGTAGATAAAATACTACCCCTTGACAAGATCGCAAAAGAGGTTATAAGAATCTGCGGTTAAAGTGCCTTGTCACGTAAGTTCAGCAATGAATAGAACCACCATTTGATCTTATGGTGTTTTGGCGCCAAGCGTTAACGTGATTAAAAACAACAGACAGATAATACATAACATTGCTATTTATTCAATAGCCGTCATTGCTTGTGTCTTTTCAAGCATTTTTTTGTTTAATTATTCAAAAATACGTTTTTATGAGCAAAGATTATTTACACTTCCTTTAACAACTGCTCAACTATATCGTGTGCTTCCTACACCAATAGCTCAAACACAAACATCTGATACAACAGCAACACCGACAACAATATCACCAACACCAACAGCAACACCATCTATAACTACAAATCAACCCGTAGATACAATTCAAAAAAATAACGTTAATATCAATGGCGATGGAAATGTATCAGTTACATCCACTGATAGCATAAAAATTCTAGCAAATAAGTACAATATCCCAATACAAACTGCCAGATATCTTGTTAAAGCCCTTTCTAATCAACTGCAAAACAAATATCTAAATATTGCTGAAGTGGAAGCACAATTACAAGAGTTGTCAAAGAAATATAAAGAACTTGAAAAGCAATTAGCAAAACCTCCTGAAATAGATACCTTAGCGACACAAGCAAAAGCAAAATTGGACAGCGGTGATTTACCTGAAGCCGAGCGGCTGTTAAAGCTATCTATGGAACATAATTTAAAAGAAGCGGAAAATAAAAGTAAAGAATTGGCAGAAGCAAGAGTTAAAGCAGCGGCATCAGACACCTTTTCGCTTGCCAAGTTAAAGAGTTTGGAAATCAAGTATCAAGAAGCCCTCGATTATTATGAAAAGGCCGTAGAATTAGACCCTCAAAATACTTTATATTTAAATGAAGCTGGATTTATGTATGACACTTTAGGTCAGTATCAAAATGCGATTGAGTATTATGAGCAGGCGTTAAAAATTGACAAAAAGAATTTTGGCGATAACCACCCTAACATTGCAAGAGATCTTAACAATCTGGGAATGGCTTATGTTTCTCTAGGGCAGTATCAGAAGGCGATTTACTACTTTGAGCAGGCTTTGGCAATATATAAAAATGAACTTGGCGATAACTACCCTAATGTTGCAATAAGTCTTAACAATCTGGGAGAGGCTTATGTTTCTCTAGGGCAGTATCAGAAGTCTCTTTACTACCTTGAACAGGCTTTAACCATTGACAAAAAGAATTTTGGCGATAACCACCCTAACATTGCAAGAGATCTTAACAATCTGGGAATGGCTTGGGGGGCTATGGGCGAATATAAGAAAGCTATTGAATACTTTGGACTGTCTTTGGCCATTGACAGAAAGAATTTAGGTGATAACCACCCAAATGTTGCAAGAGATCTTAACAATCTGGGAGACGCTTATTTTGCACTTGGCAATTATGAGAAAGTTATACCATTGCTTAAACAAGCTTTAAGTATATATGAGACACAATTAGGAAGTAACCATCCCTCCACAAAACGTACAGAGGATTTATTAAGGAGAGCTGAGAAAAAGCTATAGAAAAGGAAACGGAAGGCATAATGTTCGATTAACATGAAAAATTACAAATTAATCTAAAAGTCTCAACACTACGTATTGCTGAAGTAATTAGGGATTTTATCTTCGCTTACATTACACCTTCTTTTTAAGTAATGACAATGCTAATGTAAATCCGGTAAAAGTCTCGTATATAATTGAGAAAATAAATGAAGCCGTAAAAAAAGATAAAATCTCTCTATAAGGCTCACCGAGGCTGAATAATAATACTTCAAACAAATATTTTGCAACAAAGTAAAATATTGCTGAAGCTGCAGAAACCGTTATTGTGCTTGACAATACCCAAAACCTTGAGAAATAAATATTTTTTTTCAGGATTAACCACTGACAAGCGCACAAGATGCTCCACAAAACGAAACCTATAATAAAAAAGCTGAAAGGAATTACATCGTAATCAACTAACAACTTGTCAACAAATAATCCCATGCTTAAAAGCAAATTTACACTTAGTACAGTAGTAAGTATCCAATACCTGGATAGTTGTATATGCCCGAACAAAAATTTCCATTGTTTACAACCAACAAATAAACTGCCTGTAACAGTTATGGAGAAAATAACTGAAAATAAAAAATAATCATTTTTTAATACACTACCGCTATTTAGTATTATCGTGTAAGCCAAAAACACAAAAGGTAATATAAGAGTATTTGTCAGTGTCCAGCTAAATACGAATGTTTTCACTTCTTTAGAATTATTATTTGACAATATCCTCTCTAATGCTTTGGTAAGCCGTATTGCCAGATTAGTTTTCAATCTTCCTGTCATAAAAGTTTTAAATATGTAGTCATGAAGAGGAGAATCCTTCGACGCTTCTCTTTTAATTAAGTGATATAAATATTTTGACAAATATGAGAGACTATTAACATTTTGTTTTGCTATCTCAAAAGTCGAAACATCCACATCATCTGCACTGACTGCTGTTAAAAGCAAAGCAGTAATTGCATTCCTGATTTTTTTTTCTTGTTGCCGGTCAAGTTCAGAAATAAATATTTTCCGTAACCAGTCAGGCATATAGCTGTATCGAAACCATGGCAGTTTGACAATATCCATAAGACGATTATCTGTCTCTATTAATTTTCGTTCTCCGCTGTCTGTTATATTGTTGCCAAGATAGACGGTTAAGTCCCAGTTTATCTCAGGGTAAACAGCACATGCGCACAGCCAGAGATAACCATCTTTACCAAGATAAATCCGTAGTGAACCCAAAACCTCATCTACCAGAGACTGTTCTGGAGATATGCGTTCTAACCACCGCTGCGGGAAATATTTCAGTTCCTCAGGATAAAGTTTTTTCTCGCCGGTTACAGGCAAGGTGTAGTTAAATTTGAGAATCTTTTTGATGAAAGAATTTAACCCATCGAGTGAGGCATGGTAAACCTCCATATGTTCAGACAGTTCATGTTCCCTGTAGCCCCAAAGTTCACGTGGGTTTGGAGTGAAGACCGCTTTTTCTTTTTTCCAGTTTAACAGTGTTTCAACCCACGGTTCAAGGTCTCCTGACAATGGATTAAAAAAATCTATAATGTCTGAAAACACTATTAGCCGTGACTGGTTGTGTTGAGTGGCAAGCTCGGAAATTTTAGCGGGTGGTTTTTTACCATCGTAAGAAAAACATAAACGCGGGTCACGGTCAAAATGATATACTGTCACAAATACGTGATTTCGCTCAAGTTGCTCAATAAATTCCTCGATAAATTTTGCCTGATGGTCGCCGTAATGCACACGATCTATTAATACCAGATATTCCGGCAAAACCTGTCTTGTGTCGTAAAACGGAGTGAAGTAACCGCCATTTCGCACTGTCTCATCCACTGTTTTATCGATTTTAAGTTCGATGGATGATATTTCCGTTCGCCGTCTGAGCTTAGCGGCTATACCAAAAAAACGCAGTACATCAGGGAATAAATCATTTAATGAAGTTTTTATTGAGAAACGGTCAGTATCATGTTTTTTTTCCGTTGCAAAACGCTTAAGAAATATGTGCGCACGATAGTACATAAATAAATACCACGATAAAGCCAGGCAAAAAGCCAGGATGAGAGGTGCGGATGTCATATACATAGAAATTGATAGCTTTAGTTGCGTAGTCTTTTCAGGTTGTTTTTCAAAAGGTATTCCTGTTACATTCACTTGCACTGTCTGTGCATTTGTCTGTGTATACTCTGTTTTAGTATTACTGCCGTTGACTATGACACTTTTTGTAGTAGTTTTGTCAGCTATACTCAAGTCTGGGTTATAGGTTACATAGTAGTAATAACCCAATAAAAATGCAGAGATAACCAAAAGTATTGAAAGAATTAAACGTATTAAGTCTGTATATTTTTTCCACTTAGGATATTTCTTTAATTCATTTTCTAAGTATTGCGTTTTTTCACTTCTCGTATCTATTATTTTCTCTGCAAGTCCTTTTCTTTCTGTGAGTCCCTTTAGTTTAATCCAATCATTAAAACGAATGAGGAAAATGTCCTGTTCGGATGGTTTGGAGCAGAGGATGGGGCCAATAAGATTTCCAAGTTTATGTACTGAGCCAATTCCTTTCCCAATTGCAGCCAGTGACAGCATCAAGTCCTGAACTGCAAGGTACTGCGATATTCCAATATTAAACCCTTCTTTTCTTAGCTCATCTATAAAACTGACAAGCTCTTCAAAATTAAACCTATCTAATACTATTTCTCCTGTTGTTGTATTAACCATGACTCTTTCCGCTCGAAACCTGCTTTTATAACCTCCTCCGCCCTTTTCTGATCATTTTCTGTTTTAACAACAATACCGATAGTTTTCAATACTATCTCTTTTGTTATGGATGTGTTTTTCCCGTTTCCTATAATTTCTCTGAGTGCCACTATCCAACCCAAGAGCTCTGCTGTGGATGGCTTTTTGTGAATGTTGCGATCTTCACGTAATTTATTAAAAACACTCAATGCAATTCTAAAGAATTCGTCTTTTGTGTTAACTCGATGTCCCAAACGAAGCGAGATTATATCAGATAATACATCAGATTTTGGAAAAGGAATGTTGTAATAAACACAGCGGCGTAAAAAAGCGTTGGGCAGATCCTTTTCAGTATTGCTTGTAATTATTACTATTGGATGGTGTTTATGGTCTGCCTCAATTTTACAATTTTCTAATTCAGGAATTTTAAAATACATATGTTCTAACTCATTTAATATATCATTAGGAAAATCCCTGGAAGCTTTATCCACCTCATCTATCAAAACAACAGATCTGCTCGCTTTGTCTTGGGAGTAATCTGGAATGTATTTCTGAACATAGTCTTTTTCTCTGGTTCGGAGAATAGCCTCTCCAAGCGCATTGAACGAGATGTATTTGACGCTTTCAACGTTTTTATCGTTAGAGCGGGAGTCATGAAATCTTCTTAAAGTATCGTAAGAGTAGAATAAGTCTTTGGCTACACTTGTAGATTTAGTTTCAAACTTCAGAGGTTCATCAAAGCCCAGCTCCGCTGCAAGACTATAGGCAAACATGGTCTTACCGGTACCCGGCTCACCTGTAATTAGAAGCGGCTGCCCAAGCAGTAAAGCAGCATTGCAAGCGTCTTTAAGTTTCTCATCGGGTAAATAATTTTCCGGATCCGGAAATTCTGTAAGCTTCAGCGGTTTTGGCAGCCCTCCATAAGGTTCACTTCTTTTTTGCCCGTTGCCATTGTAATAAGGAAAACTCATAATTTAAACCTCCGGTAAAATAGAAATTTTTAGAGTATTTTCTCTCTCAATAACTTAGCAAGATGCTCCATGGGAATTTTGTCAGATTTATGTTTAGCTTCCCATTCGTCATAGATTCTTCTAATTATCAGTCTCGAATTCTCTACATCATAATCATTCCTCACATATTCACTGCGTGCCCAATCTTCTGCTTCACCCTTCGTGACATCAGTAAGTGGTGGTAATAAACTAAAAGTACAGCCTCCAAGACACAAGAAATCAGGGTCTGCAAGAGTACATTCTTTTGTAAACTCTGAACACAGCTTTGTTAATTTAGTCTCTATTATATTTTCTATGTTATCAGTTTTATTTTTTTTGAAAATACCACTAAAAAAACTTGTCTTTTGTCTCTTGTACTTAAATAATAAACATGATAAAAATAACGTTTTGAGATTCTCTTTTGGCCATTTTCCCCAAAATTCTACATAATACTTCAAAATCTTGAGATAGTCATCTTTTTTATCACTCGGTGAACCATCAATATCAAAAACTGTATAAGTGATACCCATATCATAACAGTTCAGTATTTCATTTATCTCTTCAGGTGATTTCAAACTTTGTTTAACTATTACTTTGCTCAAACCATTTAGCAACACTTTATAAAAACTATCATAGTCTTTAAACGGTTCTTGTAAAGGAACTGGCCAAACATAAATTTTGACTTTACCCTTGGGCAAATCAATACTCATTTTAAGTCTCTCCTCCAGACGCTCTACAAACTTATCGTGGGACTGTTGTTCATCACCATGGGTGACACATAAGAGAGGATGTTTGGAATCTGATTTTTGAATATTTCTTATTGCTCTTTCTATTTTACCTTCTTGTTTATCGCGATCAGGCATGTATGGAAGTAGTGTCTGTGCAACACTTTTTTTTAAATCAGTGTTATTTGGTTTAGGATATGTGTTGTTTAGTTTAGCCCGTGTAATGACTAAATTTGATTTTGAACCTAAGAAAATAGGCTCCTGCATTTTACCATCCATCTTTTTCTCTATAATATGTTGAAGGTAAGATAAGGTTATCTCTTCTTTTTGTTGCTTAACAGGGTCAAGTCCCTCTATTAATGCTTCGCTCAACAGCCCATGTATACCTGATTTATCTACAAATGCTTTTTTATTTGACGCTGCTATAATGAAGATATTATTCCCTGTTAGTTGATGCTTATGAAGTTCCAAGGCTATTAAACCACTATAACAACAATCGAGAAAGACTATTTTGTTATGAACAGGGCTATCATTTAAGATATCTATTAGTGTTGAAAATGGCACAGCTTTATTAGCACCATTCGTTTCTGTTACCACAAGATACCCTACATCATAGACAGAAGTGCCATGGCCTGAAAAAAATAATAAGGCTGTTTCAGTAGACTTTGCACTCTCACCACAGAATAAGTCTTTCATTTCACTTATGAGATCATTAGCTTTAACTTCACCGTCTTTTTTAACTTTAGCTTGAAAATGACTTTCTGAATCAGCCTTAGCTGCGGGTAAAGGTGTTACAGTGTTAAAGCCACTACCACAAAGTAATTCATATATTACTTGTGCATCATTAGCAGCTGAACCCAATTCTCTAAACTCTGCACTATTCTTATAGTTGCTTATACCAACAACAAGGGCTTTACGGCTCATAGATATTACCTTAACTAATCGTTATGTTTTGTCGTTTTTAGGAAAATCACATTCAACGGTTATTTTAATAGTACCTTCGGCTGAACCGCTAGTAACGAGTGGAATACCCGCTTCACCGGCAAGTTTCAGTCCAAACTCTAACTTAACCTTACTTACATTTGCAAATGCCACTTCTTTAAAAGCATTGATAGTATAGTTTGTGAAGTTCTGTATTGTTTCTTGAATATCTTTAAAGGTATCAATAGCCATTTTTAATTTAGGTTTAGAACTTTTTGATTCGAGTTCGTCACCATTGGCTTTAGTAAAATCAAATAATGACAAATCATAATCCTCATCACTTGACTCAATTAAAACAGTCTTACCGCCTCCCATATCTACTCGTACTATTTTTGGCATTACAAACCTCCCGTGCTTTAAATCTATCTTATGGAAATATAATACAAAGCAATCTTATAAATGCAGATAAACTGTTTTATAATTGTAAACCAGCCCTGTATAAAAACACTTCCCTATGCAAAATAATTTACAACAATCCTCGCAGGTGTGATTGTAGTTTAAAGATTTCTTTTTTGTCAAGCAAAATAAGCATTTAAACACCCCTAAGTGTTTCAGTAAACGTGTTGACTTTTTTGTTAGGAAATGGTAATTTACGGAACTGAGGGCAGACCTAAAAAGAATGCTCTTTCAGGCTGGTTTGGAGTGGAAATTGTTTATTGAGGAGAGATAATATGTCTGTGGTGGCTTTATTTAGCGGCACATTTTGCGGCGAGGATGTTATTTCAAATGATTTGGTTAAAGAGTTGGGCCTCGTTTACGTAACTGAAAACGAAATACTGCAGAGAACCTCAGAGAGCTTTAACGTGCCGGTGAAAAAGCTTATCAGGGATTTATACCATGCTCCTGCAGTACTTAACGAATTCACACATGAAAAGCAACGCCATCTTGCTTATGTACAAAGTGTATTGGCTGAAACCTTCAAACAGGATAATATCCTTTATTCTGGGTTTTCAGCTCTTCTTATTCCTCAGGACATAACCCACGTCTTAAGGGTTTGCCTTATAGCAGACATAAACTACAGAATAGCAAAGATGCAGAATATGGAGTCGAAGGAAAAATTTTCAGAAAAAGACGCTGTCAAAACCATTACAAAACATGATAATGAGATTAACACATGGACTCAGTATCTTTTCAAAAAGATACCGTGGGATGCCTCTCTTTACGACATGCTCATACCGGTAGATAAGATCTCACCCGATGAAATATTGAAGCTGGTTTCAGAAAATCTTGGTAAAATAACATTGCACCTTACCAACAAATCGAAAAAGGCGGCAGATAACTTTGTTTTAGCTTCAAGGGTTAACCTTGCTCTTGCTCAAAAAGGGCACGACGTTAGGGTTGCATGTACAGATGGCAAAGTAATTATAACCATAGAGAAAAACGTGGTAAGGCTTGAGAAACTGAAAAAAGAGCTTAAAGAAATTGCAGTTACAATTAGCGGTGTAAGTGACATTGATTTCACCTTTGGACCGAACTTTAAAAGCGGCGGCTATTACAGTAGGTTTGATTTTGATACGCTCTCTAAAGTGCTCGTAGTTGACGACGAAAAGGATTTCGCTCTGACCCTTTCCAAGCGGCTCTCTCTGCATGAAATAGGTTCCTCTGCGGTATTTAGCGGAGAGGATGCTATGAGTTCCTTAGACACCGAGGTGCCAGACGTACTTGTGCTTGATCTCAAAATGCCAGGAATGGACGGTATGGAAGTGCTGAAGATGGTAATAGGTAAACACCCTCACGTTAAAGTCATCATACTTACCGGACAGGGTACACCTCAGGATAAAGCCGATGCGATGAAATATGGCGCCTTTGCATATCTTGAAAAACCGGTTGAGATCGAACTTCTCGTAGAGACCATGCAGGATGCCTACAGGGAAATCTACCGTGAAAAAGATACTCATCTGTACTGAGAAAGACTGCCCACTGTGTTAAAAAGTCCTGGAGGTTATTTTAAGAATCTCCCTGTGTTTAAGCATTTTTCCCATTCCGGTGAATCTGGTGAGGCCAGATACAAACGGATGAAAATCTCGATTACACTTCTTATGACGGTTATTTCCACCTTTTTCCTTCTTATCGTCATTGTGGTTGGCCGTATGTGGCTTAAAAACGTTTTAAAGGAGGAAACTAAAAACCAGCTTTCCTGGCAGCTTGAAAGCACTAAGCTTTCCATGGAATATTTTTTGGATGTGAAACTTTCAGCTCTTTATTTTATAGCGTCTGAATATTCCTTTGAACAGCTCCTTCAGGAGGATAAATTTAATGAATGCTTTATGAACTTCAAAAAGAACTTTGGCGACGTTATCGTTGACCTTGGTGTTATTGACTCGCTTGGTATAATGAGGTCATACGCCGGGCCGTACAAACTTAAAGGGTATGATTACTCAGAACAGGAATGGTTTTATAAAATAAACGTCAGAGACTTCTACATAAGCGATGTATTCAAAGGGTACAGAAAAATACCGCATTTTGCCTTTGCGGTAAAAAAAACCCTGCCTGGTAAAAATGGCTTTTGGGTGCTCAGGGCTACAATAGATATGGAGAAACTCGTTCAACTTTTATCCTACGTCAACCTTACGGAAAACGACGATGTTTTTATAATTAACACCAAAGGTATCTTGCAAACACCATCCAGATTTTACGGAAAAGAACTGATGCGTTATACAGGTAAAATCCCTTTAAACCAGCATGGGGTGATTCTTCAGGCCGATGAGGAGACACCGGGCTCCAATGGAATTTTAGGATATACCTACATTAAAAACTCCCCATGGATACTCATTGCCCATGTAAAGTCCAGGGAGGATACAACGATTTCAAAATCTTTTCTGAGCGAACTGCTTATAGTATATGTCCTGTGTCTTATGATTATTGTTGCCGTGACGCTTCGTATGGCTCACGTTATGGTCAACTGGATTAAGGATTCAGACCAAAAAAGAGATATAGCATTTTTAGAGATAGAGCAATCCAGCAAACTCGCCTCCATAGGCAGGCTTTCAGCAGGCGTTGCTCACGAAATCAACAACCCGATGTCAATTATAAGCCAAAACGCCGGACTGATGAAAGATATGCTCGAAATGTCCTTAGAATCGGGGGAGAAAGAACAGTCCCGGTCTTTCACCGACAACACACGTATGAAGGATAAATTTATCACCCTCACAAATGGTATAATGGATGCAGTAAACCGGTGCCGCACTATAACCCATCGCCTGCTGGGATTTGCCCGCCACCTTGACGTAACCAACGAACCTACTGACCTAAACGATACCGTACATGAGGTAGTTAGTTTCCTCGAAAAGGAAATCCTTTTCAGGGACATTCATCTTGCTAAAAATTTCGACGAAAACCTGCCCCACATATTAACAGACAAAGGGCAGCTTCAGCAGGTATTGCTTAACATAATCAATAACGCTGTGGATGCCGTCTCACACGGCGGCATAATAGAATTATCAACCGGTTTTAAGGACAAGGAAACTGTATATGTTTCCATTAAAGACAACGGCCCGGGCATACCTGCAGGACAAATACAACATATATTCGAGCCTTTCTTTACAACTAAGGAGCGTGGTAAGGGCACAGGGCTTGGACTTTTCATATCTTATGGTATAATGGAAAAAATAGGTGGTAAGATTCACGTAGAAAGCGAGGAAGGAAAGTGGACGGAATTTTCAATAGATTTGCCGGTAAAATCGGCTAATTATCTATAAATATACCGCAATAGCACCAACTTCTCAAAGGAATGTGAAATGGAAAATAAAGACTTAGAACATGAACTAACGAATGAACGCCTGCACTTCATTGCCAAAATACTATCCCTCTATACTCATGAGATAAAAAACCACATGGCTATCATAAATGAGTCGGTAGGGCTTATGGGTGACATAATTGAGTTTTCTGGGGAAAGCTCTGAAATAGATTCTGTTCAGATTCTTGAACTGGGACAAAAAACAAAGTCTCAAATAAAAGCTTCATCTCAGTTTACAAGTTTTCTAAATCATTTCGGCCACAGAATGGATACTGAGCACACTCTGTTTGGAGTAAACGATGCACTTGAAGAGCTTGTTACTTTACTGCATAAGGCTGCGGTACAAAACAGGGTCATTCTTGAAACAGAATTTGAACCAACCCTTAAACCAGTGTTTACGAACCCATCGTTGTTTCAATTTTTGATATTTCTTTTTCTTTACAAAACCATAACAGCAATTAAACCAAACAGCGTAATAAAAATCAAAACCAAATATTCCGTCAACGATGTGTCTGTCACTATTTTGCCTTTGGATGTAGCTTGTATAGATAATGTTCTGATTGATTTTATTCTCTCACAAACAGGTTATAAAATCCAGTGGCTGGAACAGTCAGTGGAAATACTGATTCCCAGGCATATTAGTACAAAGGAGGCATGAAATATGGGTGCCTTAAAGGTGTTTTTAATAGACGATGAAAAAGCCTTTGTGGAAATCCTTGCCCAGCGGCTTGCCATGAGAAGATACGTGGTTGAGATTGCTTATTGCGGAGCTGAGGCCATTGAGCGGCTGAAAAGCTATACACCTCAGGTAATAGTTCTTGACATGAAAATGCCCGGGATGGACGGTTTAGAAGTATTTAAGTGGATTAAGCAAAACCTCTCCTCAGTACCTGTAATCATACTAACCGGCTACAGCTCGGAAAAAGAAGAGAAAGAAGCCAGAAAACTTGGAGTTTTTGAGATTCTGAGAAAGCCGCCCGAAATAGATGTCCTGATTAAGACCTTAAAAAGCGCCTGCAAAACGGCATAATGATAAGAACCCTCGTAATAGACGATGAAAAAGACATATGCCGGTTTTTAGAATTGGTTTTAACAAAAGAGGGCTATGACGTTACAACCGCCATAACCGGCAATTCTGCTGCCGAACTTATTTCTCAACAGGATTTCAAGCTTATAGTAACGGATTTAAAGCTTCCGGATATGAGCGGTATTGAAATTGTCAGATTTGTAAAAGAAAAGCTCCCCAATGCGCAAATTATTGTCATAACAGGATATGGGACGATAGAGACTGCCGTGGAGGCTATAAAAGGCGGCGCTTACGACTTTTTAACAAAACCCCTGTCTCTGGATAAGATCAGGATTACCTGCAAACACGCTATTGAGACAATTAAACTGACTGAGGAGATAAACATGCTGCGCAGGGAGCTCCACGGCTCTTTTGAAAACATAGTTGGTAAAAGCAGCAGCATCGAGCAGATTTTCAAAATAATCAAACAAACCGAGGAAAGTGACAGTAACGTCTTTATAACCGGAGAGAGCGGCACCGGCAAAGAGCTTGTTGCAAGGGCAATACACTATAATTCAAAGAGGTGCAACAACCGTTTCGTCGCTGTAAACTGCGGCGCCATATCGCAAAGTTTGATAGAATCAGAACTCTTTGGACACGTAAAAGGTGCTTTTACAGGAGCTATAAGGGATAAGAACGGCTTTTTTGAAGCGGCCTCCATGGGCACCCTCTTTCTTGATGAGATAGGCGAAACTATGCCTGATTTCCAGGTAAAGCTTTTAAGGACACTTCAGGACGGCGAGTTTTACAAAGTCGGCAGCAATAGCCCGGTAAAGTCAAACGTAAGGGTAATAGCCGCGACAAACCGCGACATTAAAAAGGCTGTCTCTGAGGGCTCATTCCGGGAAGACCTGTACTACAGGCTTAACGTTATTGCTATCCACATACCTCCCCTCAGGGAAAGACGGGACGATATACCTCTTCTTGCTATGCACTTTCTAAAAAAAGCATCCTCAAAATACGAAAATAAATCCGTAATCGAAATAACTACAGATGCAATGAACGCTTTATTAGGTTATGACTTTCCGGGCAATATACGAGAGCTCGAAAACTTCATAGAATACGCCGTAGCTGTTGCTATAGGCGATAAAATTACCATAAATGACCTGCCCCCGATTATTCGCAAAACACATATAAGCCAAAATCATACTGAGGGGTTAAAACCATTGAAAAGCGCAATGGAGGAGTACGAACGAAGCCTTCTCGTTAACGCTCTTGCAGCAGCCTGTGGCAATATTTCTAAGGCTGCAAGACTTTTGAACATACACAGACAACGGTTACAACTAAAGATTAAAGAACACTCGATAGACATTAACCGGTTGAAAGACAATACCAGCAGTAGATAAAGGAGGCATACTGTTTTGCAAATCTCCGGCAAAATTGTGGATATTTTTAGTGAAACGGTGTATCCTGCAACCATAACAGTCAACAACGCTCGGATTGTTTCAATAAAACGGGAACATGTGCCCTTCAACAGATACATTGTCCCGGGCTTAATAGATTCACACATTCATATAGAGAGCTCAATGTTGATTCCTTCTGAGTTTGCCCGTCTTGCCGTCGTTTGTGGCACGGTCGCCACAGTCTCCGACCCCCATGAGATAGCAAATGTGTGCGGAGTTGAGGGGGTGAGATTTATGATAGAAAACGGAGACAGTGTGCCGTTTAAATTTTACTTTGGAGCACCTTCATGCGTTCCTGCTACCCCGTTTGAAACCGCTGGCAGTTCTTTGGGGATTAATGAAATCAGAGAATTGTTGATGTCGGATAATATTAAATATCTCAGTGAGATGATGAATTTCCCGGGCGTAATTAATGATTCTCCCGATGTCATAGCTATCCTGAATCTGGCTAAGTCGTATGGAAAACCAATAGATGGCCATGCACCAGGATTAAGAGGTGAGAGTTGCAAGAAATACATTGATGCCGGCATAAGCACAGACCACGAGTGTGTCACAATTGAGGAGGCGTTGGAAAAGCTCTCTTATGGCATGAAAATCCATATCCGGGAGGGCTCTGCTGCCAGAAATTTTGATGAGCTTGTCCCGCTTATTCGTACCCATCCGGATACAGTTATGTTGTGTAGTGACGATAAACACCCAGACGACCTGGTTAAAAGCCACATTAATGATATGGTTAAAAGGGCGATAAAACACGGCATCGATATAATGAGGATACTGAGAGCTACCTCTTTAAATCCTGTTAAGCACTATGGCCTTGATGTCGGACTTTTAAGAGAGGGTGATTATGCTGATTTTATCGTTGTAGATAACCTCACGGAGTTTAATGTCCTTGAGACTTATATAAACGGAAACCTTGTAGCTAAAGACGGTAAAACACTGATAAAAAGTGTACAAGCGAAGCCGTTAAATAATTTCAGCACACAAGTAAAATCAAAAAAGGATTTCGCTATAGAAGCTAAATCCGGAACGATTAAAGCTATTGTAGTTGAGGACGGGCAAATTACCACTAAGATGGAGTTGGTTACACCTAAAATAGAAGGGTTATATGCAATTTCCGACACAAGCAGAGATTTACTTAAAATAGCAGTGGTTAACAGATATGAAAATGCAGCGCCAGCGGTTGGATTTATAAAGAATTTTGGACTAAAAACCGGCGCTATCGCCTCATCTATAGCTCATGACTCCCATAACATAATTGCCATAGGGGTGCGTGATTCAGACATCTGCCGGGCTGTAAATTTAGTCTTAGAAAGCCGTGGCGGGATAGCTGCAGTGTGTGGCGGCAAAGAGGACATTATGCCGCTTCCTTTTGGAGGCATCATGACCAATGCTAACGGCTATGAGACAGCCAAAAGGTATAGCTATATCAGCAGCATAGTAAAGGAGAAAATGGGCAGTCCTTTGCGGTCGCCCTTTATGCTCCTTTCTTTTATGGCCCTGATTGTTATCCCATCCTTGAAAATCAGCGATAAAGGGCTTTTTGATGTTGACAACTTTACCTTTACAGAGCTGTGCGTGTTGCCTCAATAGAAAATCTATACGAAAGTATAATAGTTGCCTCATAGTATAATCTATCTGTAAGCATTATTATTAGAACCTGAGTTTTTGGTATTAGTCAAGCTTTTGCTTTTGTCAGATTTTTGTTTTTAATGACTTCCTCCTTCAAGAGAGTGAGTTCCTGAAGCTTTTCCTGTAACCGTGTAATGTTTCTTTTGAGCTCTGCCGGGTTTAGTACGGTATATTGAGAAGTCTGTCCTTATTCTCTTGTGGCACTTGCGGTGACATTAAGACTCTTTGATAAGGAGTTATAGGCTTATCGTATTTTTTAGTTATTTTAGAGCCTGTCCTTATTTTTTCAGTCAATTTCATTACCGTTCGTAAGGTCTTTGAAGGGGCCTGAAGCTGCTCCTTAATTACTATAACTAACTCTCTCGCCCTCTACAACCTCACCTATAATAAAAGCCTTATGTCCCAAAGCGTTTAATTTTTTCAGAGCAGCTGCCGAGTCCTCTTTACATGTTACAACCACATAGCCTATCCCCTGGTTAAAGGTGCTGTACATTTCGTCTTCAGGAACATTGCCGATATCTTTTATAAGGTCAAACACGGCAGGACGCTGCCATGTGGATTTATCAATACGGGCGCCGTATCCATCAGGCAAAACCCGCGGAATGTTTCCGGTTATGCCGCCTCCGGTTATATGCGCCATACCTTTTATTTTCACAGTTGTCTTAAGCTCAAGGATGCTCTTTACATATATTGCCGTAGGAGTCAATAGCTCCTCACCAATGGTTTTTCCAAGCTCTTTTACATATGAATCAACTTTTAAGCCCGCAATTTCAAAAAACACTTTTCTGACAAGTGAATACCCGTTACTGTGGATGCCACTTGAGGGTAGCCCAATAATGGAGTCGCTCGGCATGATAACAGAACCATCTGTTATTTCATCGGAGTTAACAACACCAACGCAAAACCCCGCCATGTCATATTCACCGCTTTCATAGAACCCCGGCATCTCTGCCGTCTCTCCGCCAATTAACGAACATCCCGCCTGCAAACAACCCTCGGCTATCCCCTTTATAACCTGCTCAAGCACCTCCGGCTGCAAGTTTGACACCGATAGATAATCAAGGAAAAAAAGTGGCTCAGCTGAGGTTGTTAGCACATCGTTAACACACATCGCAACAAGATCTATGCCCACAGTGTCATGAATGCCTGTCATAAAGGCAAGTTTTAACTTAGTGCCAACACCATCAGTGCCGCTTACCAGCACCGGAGAGTGATATTTTTTTAGGTCAAGTTTAAACAGTGCACTAAAGGGCCCAATCCCTGTAAGCACCTCTTTCCGCAGAGTTTTTGCCGCATGAGGGGTGATACGTTTTACGAAGGCATCCCCAGCCTCTATATCAACCCCAGCGTTTTTATAAGTTTGTGGTTTTTTCATTTCTTTTTTGAAGCAGCACAACAACATCCTTAATTGCCTCAAGGGCTGTGCGGGCAGCTTCTGATTGTGCCGATTTCTTGTTTTTGCCCTCGCCCGTACCAAAACACCTGCCGTTTAGCCTTACCTCATAGGTAAAGGACTTATCGTGGTCAGTGCCGCATTCATCTGCAAGCACGTACTCCGGGAGCTCTGAGTAAAGTTTTTGGCCAAGCTCCTGAAGTTCTGTCTTATAGTCAAAACACCGCTGTTTAACCACAAGCTCTTCTATTTCCTTTTTATAAAGGTTAAGGACTACCTCTTTAGCTTTGTTATAGTCAGAGTCAAGAAATACGGCTCCTATTATGGCCTCCATGGAGTTTGCCAGTAATGACGCCTTTTCACGTCCCCCTGTCATCTCCTCACCTTTTCCAAGTCTCAGGTAACTACCGAGGTTAAGCCCTGTGGCTATCCGGTGAAGCATCTTTTTTGATACGAGATATGATTTCATCTTAGACATCTCAGATTCAGTGAAAATGGCGGCTTCATTAAACAACGCCTCTGTTATGGTAAGCCCCAGGACAGAGTCGCCGAGAAACTCTATCCGTTCATTATACTTGCGGCTCTTGTCCGAACACTCATGATAGTATGACCTGTGAGTTATGGCCTCTTCAAGGAGTTTTTTGTTTACAAAATGATAGATTAGCGCCTCTTCAAGCATTTGTAACCGGTTATGTCCTACCCTGAGAAAACTTTTTAAATACTAAGCAAGCGTTAGTGCCGCCAAAACCAAATGAGTTTGACATGGCATATTCAATTTTAGCGTCCCGTGTGGTGTGTGGCACATAATCAAGGTCGCACTCAGGGTCTGGCTCATCAAGATTTATAGTAGGAAGTACAATTCCTCTATGTAAACTGAGAGAACAAAACACGGCCTCAACTCCGCCTGACGCCCCTAACAGATGTCCGGTCATAGATTTTGTAGAACTTACCATCAGTTTATAGGCATGGTCTTTAAAAACATATTTTATCGCCATAGATTCAAGCTCATCGTTAAACTTAGTGGATGTTCCATGAGCATTTATATAGTCAATTTTTTCATACGGTACGCCGGCATCTTTAACGGCAGCCGCCATACACCTGCGCGCTCCCTCGCCCTCAGGCGCAGGGGAGGTTATGTGGTAGGCATCGCCTGTCATAGCGTAACCAACTATCTCGGCGTATATTTTAGCATCTCTTTTAATTGCATGCTCCAGATTTTCGAGAACGAGTATCCCTGCCCCTTCACCCATGACAAATCCGTCGCGATTTAGTTCAAATGGACGGCTGGCCTTTTGCGGTTCATCGTTTCTCCGTGAGAGCGCTTTCATCACTGTAAAGCCTGATATTGAAAGGGGAGTTATTACTGACTCTGCTCCGCCAGCTATCATAACATCAGCATCCCCGCGCTGAATTATTTTAAAAGCATCCCCAATAGCGTGATTACCGGAGGCACATGCTGTTGCCACAGCAGAGTTAGGACCCTTTGCTCCTGTAAGCATAGAAACATTTCCGGCAGCCAGGTTAATTATCAACATAGGGATAAAAAATGGAGACACTTTTTTATAACCGCCATCGAGATAGCCCTTGTAATAGTGCTCAATAGCTGGTAAACCGCCAATGCCTGAACCTATATAGACACCTGCTCTGTCGGCGTTTTCCTCAGTTATTTTAAGCCCTGAATCTTTAACCGCCATATCAGAAGCGCCGATGGCAAAGTGGATAAATCTGTCCATCTTTTTGATTTCCTTTGGATGGATGTAGGCTTCAGGATTAAAGTCATCTACTTCACCTGCAATTTGTACAGGAATAGCCGGGTCATCAAAACGTGTGATCCGCCCAATACCGGATTTACCGGCAACAAGCGCCTCCCAGGATTTCTCCACCCCTGTACCAAGTGGGGATATCAGCCCAAGCCCTGTTACTACAACTCTTGCCTTTGCCATATGCCTCCTTTTACGTAAATTCCGGCGGCTGCAAATTTAACCGAACTTTACCTATTGACCAAGCTTTTTCTTTATGTAGTTGACGGCATCCTCGACTTTGGTGATCTTCTCTGCATCTTCATCCGGTATTTGAACTGAAAAAGCCTCCTCAAAGGCCATTACAAGCTCCACGGTATCCAGTGAGTCTGCCCCGAGGTCTTCTACAAACGAAGCCTCCGGTTTTATTTGAGCCATGTCCACGCCCAGCTGCTTGGATATTATCTCTTTTACTTTTTCCTCTACATTTACTGACATTAAATTAACCTCCGTTTGTTTATGTATTAATTTCAGTTCGTTATACTCACCTGTGTGCGTGGAATCTACATATACATTCCACCATTTACGTGTATGACATTCCCGGTAATATACATAGCCGACTCTGAGGCAAGAAATGCTACTGCATTAGCAACATCAGAGACCTCGCCAAAGCGTCCCATAGGGATAGCGTTAAACATATCCTCTTTCACTTTATCCGGCAGCGCTTCAGTCATTGCGGTTTTAATAAACCCGGGCGCCACAGCATTAACGGTTATATTTCTTTTAGCATACTCTTTAGCGGTAGTCTTCGTAAGCCCTATGATACCGGCCTTCGAGGCGCTGTAGTTAGCCTGTCCGGCATTTCCGATAAAGGCAACTATTGAGGCAATGTTAACAATTCTGCCATATCTCTGCTTAGACATGGTTTTAAGAGCCTCTTTAGAGCACAAAAACACGCTCTTTAGGTTTACATTTATAACGGCATCCCAGTCCTCGTCCTTCATTCTCATTATAAGAGAGTCTTTGGTGATACCGGCATTGTTGATAAGTATATCAAGTTGGCCAAACTCAGCTATAATGGTAGAAAATGCCTCAGTGACCTCTTTAGAATTAGACACATCAAATTTAACGGCCATTGTTTTTACGCCAAGGGAGGCAATTTCAGCGGCAGTCTTTTGTGCCTCTTCAAGATTAACGTCAGAAATCACCACATTGGCCCCTCTTTGAGCCAACACCTCGGCTATAGCCTTTCCTATCCCTCTGGCTGAACCAGTTATCAACGCTACACGATCCTTCATTTGGCTCTTAAACCTCCTGTGCCTGTTTACTTATGTCTAACATTAATTTTAGCAAAAAAATAAAAAAATATTCCACTAAAAAACCATGACTATTATAACCTATTTTATGGGTTTGTGTACAGGCGTACATAGCAGTTAAAATTAGATTATTTTTTGCACTGTTTCGGCGTTGGCAGAATTAGTAACTTTCCTAAATTTATTTACGCAGGAGCTTTAATGGAAAGTGCATCCACCCTGAAAATACAGCAGAACCGAATATTTTTGTGTAGCAGAACCGGATTTATTGTATAATGTAATGTTTACGTATTTATGGAGCTTAATAGTTATGAAAAGGTCTAAGCTTATTTCATTGGTGCTGATTACCACAGCGACACTCGTCTCTTGCGGCGATGAGACAGGCTGGAAAGACACAAATAGAGAAATATACAAGACTAAAGAGGATTGCGCCAGGGACTGGGACAGCGCAGATAATTGTGAACAACGGCTTGCCGGCGGAGGTTACTACGGACCAAGCTATTTTTTCTATCATGGTAACTCGTGGTACATCCCTCATGGCACAGATAAACCAAGTCCGATGAGTAAGTCTATGGTTTTTTCCCAGTCAAGTCTCGGCGTACGTTCCACTCACTCAACCTCCACGTTTTCCTCCTCCCACATCGTGCGCGGTGGATTTGGCTCATCATCGTCGCATCACTCATCTGTATCATGAAACGGCAAATAGTACGGCAACGAGATAACTGGCAAACACATATGGACGAAATCGGCTTTACATTTCACTCAGCCGACGGCACGTACTGGAACGAGGGAGTCTGTTATGAGTTTACCACTGAAGAGATAGATGAGATTGAACGCGTCACTCTGCTTCTGCACGAAATGTGCATAGAGGCAGTCAGAGTTGTAGCAGACAAGAACCTGTTTAGGAGACTCCATATCCCTGAGGCATACGAAGATTATATAAAGACAGTTTTAAAACATCAACAGATTTCCATTTACGGGCGATTTGATTTTTCTTTTGACAAGGACGGAAATCCCTGTCTGCTTGAATACAACGCCGATACACCAACGTCTCTTTTTGAATCAAGCGTTGTACAGTGGATGTGGCTGGAGGAGCTGTTTCCAGAGTATGATCAGTTTAATTCAATTCACGAAAAGCTTCTTGACGCTTTTAAGGCTGTGTCAAGAGCAATGGCGGTCAATGCTCCGATGTTTTTTAGCTGTGTGAAAGACTACGAGGAGGACCTTGTGACGGTGCAGTATCTGCAGGATGTGGCAATTCAGACGGGCATTGATGGCAGACACATATTCATAGAGGATATCGGATATTCCTCTGACAATGGAATGTTTTATGATCAAAGTGGCGAGGTCATAGAGCACATGTTTAAGCTCTATCCGTGGGAATGGCTGCTTGCCGATGAGTTTGGGCCGAATGTGTTAAAGGGTACTATAAGATTATATGAGCCACCCTGGAAAATGGTTCTTTCCAACAAGGCGATGCTTGCCCTGCTTTGGGAAATGTACCCAAACCATCCTAATCTAATCCCCACATATCACGGTGCGCGGAGCTTAAGGGGTAACTACGTAAAGAAACCGATTTTTTCCCGGGAAGGAGCCAATGTGTCAGTGTTCAGAGGGGGCAGCATGACTGAAACCACGGATGGCACCTATGGCTCGGAGGGATTTGTATATCAGGAAATCAGGGCACTCCCTGAGTTTTCCGGAAACCATGCGGTTGTCGGCTCATGGGTCATAAACGGACAGCCCGCAGGTCTTGGAATCAGAGAGGACGACTCTGCTATCACTAAAAATACAAGCAGATTTGTTCCTCACTACTTCATACCATGACAATTTAAGCAAAAAGGAGAAAACAACAATGTTAATTAACGGACTTAAAGCCTTTATGAGTTATTTTATCTCTTCAGTGGTTTTTTTGTTTCTCTTCAGTATCATCTATAAGCGCATAACACCTTACAACGAGTTTAAGCTGATACATGAGGGAAACACTGCCGCAGCATTGAGTTTTAGCGGAGCTTTGATAGGTTTTGTGCTGCCAATGGCAAGCGCCATAACGCATAGCGCAGACCTGCTTGATATGTTTATCTGGGCAGGTGTGGCGCTTGTTGTTCAGGTAATTTCCTTTTTAGCAGTAAGACTTGTATTTCCAACACTCGTTAATGATATTTCATCAAATCAGGTTTCAACAGGAATGTTTCTCGGTGTAATTTCCATGTTAACAGGGATATTAAACGCAGCGTGTATAAGTTAAAATTACGGCTATCTGATTACGACACCGGCATAGCCTACAACTCTTTCATAGTCTCCGCTTACGTCTCCCGATGTGGCATACTTAACGACCTCAGCGCTCTTAGCTCCCAGCTTAAGTGCGGCATACATCATCACGGTTGCCGGTATCACTCCGCACATGGTTATATCCTCTTTCTTTACAACATCATAGAGTCCTGCCGGGTCAAGCGCTAAGATTTTCTCCATTGCCAGCTTATCCTTTTGTCTGGTTACGGCATCCGGTAAGTAGTGGCTCATATCAGAGCTTGCAACTATTGTCACGGATTTTCCTGAATTCTGTATAACTTTGGCAAGTGCCTCGCCTGCCTCCTTACACTGGCCAGCAGAAGCGTACATAAAACAAACCGGAACGATTTTTACCGTTTTTGAAAAATGCGCGATAAACGGTAACTGCACCTCAAGTGAGTGCTCATACCGGTGTGCTTGTATATCCTCAGTAAAAAGAGGCGTGCTATCTAAAACTGCCGCAGCTATATCAGTATCAATTTCAAAGGAATTTGTTGGAATTTCCCACCTGCCCTCTTTCATAACTGCTGCCTTCTGGCCTAATCCGGTGTGATTTGGTCCAAGCAAAATAAAAGTGTCAGGAAATTCTATCCTTGAGTAAACAAGCCCGGCTACTGCTCCTGAGTACATAAGGCCGGCATGAGGACTTATTATGCCTATGGCTCTGATTTTTTTGCTAACCTCTGCTGTGTAACCACTGACTTCGGCCTCTAAAGCCGCTGCACCCCCCTTATAAAACTGGCCAGCTACAACAGGCGATCTTTTCATAGCACACACCTCCATCATTAATTAGTGTATTAGAATGTCTCATCAGTTTCCTCGTAAAAGCCCTCAGTGTTATTGGCAAATTTGGTGTATGCCGCAAGAAAGGACAAATTCACATGGACACCGGCTGGACCATTACGCTGCTTAGCTATATGTAGTTCAACCTTCCCCTTAACCGCCTCGTCGTTACGGTTATACACCTCTTCACGGTATAGAAAAAGTATAACATCCGCATCCTGTTCAATAGCTCCAGATTCGCGTAAGTCTGCAAGTGTGGGAATGGGAGGACGGCGCTGCTCAACAAGCCTGTTAAGCTGGCTAAGCGCTATGACTGGTAAGTCCAACTCTTTGGCAAGCCCTTTTAAGGAGCGTGAGATTTCTGAAATCTCCTGTTCTCTTCTGTCCACCCCGGAGCGCCCCCTCATAAGCTGAAGATAGTCAACCACAACAAGCCCCAGCCCACGCTCCTTTTTTAATCTCCTTGCCTTTGAGCGCATCTCAAGCGCTCCAATGTCTGATGAATCATCTATGAATATCGGCGCATCAGCTAATCTGCCTGCTGCCGCAGTGAGTTTTGGCCAATCACTTTTCTCCATACGGGCTTTTCTTATCCGGTTAGCGTCCACCATCGCCTCGGCACAGAGCATCCTCACAGCTAACTGCTTTTTAGACATCTCAAGACTAAAAATAGCCACCGGCTCCTTTACGTTGATTCCCACGTGCTGCGCTATGTTTAAGCAAAAGGCGGTTTTACCCATCGAGGGACGCCCTCCAATTATTATTAAATCTCCAGGCTGAAATCCGGTTGTTAAATCGTCAAGGTCCTTAAACCCAGAGGGCAGACCGGTTATAGTCTCTTTTCGGTCATGGAGCTTCTCTATCATTGACATGCTGTCTTTTAACACTTCGTTAAAAGAGGAAAAGGACGGCTTGATTCTAAACTCAGCTATCTCAAATACGGATTTTTCTGCAAAATCCACTAATTCATCCACCTCACCGTCGTGAGTGTAAACTCTTGAGATTATATCTGTTGACGCTCTTATAAGGTTTCTCATAAGGGCTTTTTCTCTCAGAATTTTAGCGTGATAAACAATGTTAGCAGCAGTTGGTACAGAGTTTAGCAGCAACGATAAATATGATTCCCCGCCTGCCAGTTCCATTTCTTTTTTATTTCTAAGATAATTTGATACTGTTACGTAGTCAACAGGTTCAGTTTTATCAAGCAGGGTGATAATTGCAGAGAAAATGCGGCGATGCTCATCTTTATAGAAATCCGCTGATGTTATTAAATCCAGGACTTTATATATAGCCTCGTTGTCAAGCATGATAGCGCCAAGAACGAACATTTCAGCCTCAACGTTTTGTGGTTGTACTTTATCTGGCGCTTTATCTTCTGTTTTCATTATGTCTCCTGCCAACAAAAAAACCTCCTAATATCCACTATTAAGAGGCTGTATATGTGTAAAAATATATTCTCAGGCGCTTTATTCCGGCACTACATCCACTTTCAAATCAGCCTGCACCTCGGGGTGTATTCTGACTTTTACTATGTGTTCACCTGTCCGTTTTATGGGAGCATCAAGGAGGATTTTTCTCTTGTCAATGCTAAAGCCCATTGCCTCAAGTGCATCTGCAATGTCCTTATTGGTAACTGAACCGAAGAGCTTCCCCTCCTCACCAGCTTTTGCTGAAATGTTAACCGCGGTTGCCACAATCTTTTTGGCAAAATCCTCGGCGCTTACTTTCAACTTTTTAACTTTCTCCGCAATTATACGCGTCTCATGCTGCAAAAGTTTCATGTTCTTGGGGTTTGCTTCAACTGCAAATTTCTTAGGGATTAGATAGTTTCTTGCATACCCGCGGGCTACATTTACAATCATCCCCATATCACCTACATTACTTATGTCCTCTCTCAATATTACCTTCATTATCTATTCGCTCCTTTCTTTATTCAGTCGCTTATCAGTTACAGACTCTGATAATTCTAACATAATGCACTGTACTTTTTTCAATATTTTTTTATAAGTCGAGATTACAAAATTATAATCGTTTAGGACATGGTAAAGTTGGAAGACACAATTTCTATTTGACAACAGAGGCTGATTTTGTTTGACATCCATTCCCTCAGGGTCTTTAACTGTCTTTGGGCTTATCGTTGGCGCAAGTCTTGCACTAAAGGGAATTTCATCCGTTATGCAGGTTTTAACTGCTTTTGCATCAATAGTATAACGATTTTAAAAAATGCATTTATGAACAAACAAATACTGCTTCTCCTATTATTTTGTCAATGAATTGAAATTCTTTAATTGTTTCTTCATCAAACATGCTCATATTTGCCCTCATTATATCATGTTGCAGTCAATGATATAATTATGCTATATTTTTGACTAACATCCAAAATCATGAATAAGGGGTAAAGAAAAAATATTTATCCGCAGATTACGCAGATTTTCGCAGATTGATATTTCTTTCATCTGTGTTCATCTGCGTCATCTGCGGATTATTCCTTATCTTTTTATCTTTCGGGATGCAACTCTCAATGCTCTGATGCACCCCCCTACCCGATTAAATCTTCTTTGACCTTAAAATGTATCGTTTTCTTAAGTCCGTCAATGTAGGACTTTACGAGTTTTGCTTTTCTTTCTCTGTCCATGTTGGCATAGAGTTTTTCAAGGATTTTCTGCTTGTCCTGATTTTTTAAATCCTCGGAGGGCTCCTCAAGTTTTCCGGCAGTGAGTTCAATAAGCGCTCTTACTTTGGACACTATTAAATCTTCACGTCTTTTTGCCTCAAAAACAGCAGGCGTCATGCGGTTTAGCTCTATGTATCTCATATATATATCCTGTCTGAAGGCGCCATCCCTATTAAAGGTCGGATCATGTAGTATCGTCTCACTCACCTCTCTGTCCGACACATTAATTCCAAGCTGCTTTGCCGCCTCAAGCATAAGCTCATGCTCCACGATTGCATCAAGCGCAACTTTTTTGAGATTCAGCGTCTTTTCCATCTCGGAGTTAAATTTATCCTTAAGGATGCTTGAGTAGTAGTTCTTTATATTGTCATAAACTCTCCAGTACTCCTCTGAATAAATCTTCTTGTCGCCGATTTCAATCAGCGCAACCGATGAGGACTTATCTATAGGCCCCACATAGAAAAATATAAACGATATAATAATCAAAAAGAAAAACACATAGAAAAACTTAGCATGTTTGTGCATAAACTTTATCATCTAAAAAAACCTCCTAATATTAATATACCTGATTGAAATAATCCGCAAGAATCCTCTTATGGTCAAACACTATGGGATTTGGCAAGTTGGACGGCGTAAACACACCGTACTCTGCGGCATCGTCTCCGGCCTGAGCCTCTCCCTGAGCCTCCGCCACATACACAGTCGTTATCGTGTGCATCCGCTTGTCTCTTTCCGGGTCGGAGTAGGTATGAAACTGCCGCAGAAGTTTAACATCAAGGCTAGTCTCCTCTTTAGCCTCTCTGCAGGCCGCCGTTTCAAGCGATTCCCCATAATCCACAAACCCGCCGGGGATAGCCCACCCGTGAGGTTCATTCTTTCTTTTAATCAGCACCACCCCTTCCCGATACCTTATGATTATGTCAACCGTAGGCAGCGGGGATTTCGACTTATTGCTCTTGCTGAGGCTCGTCATATTTAACGCTTACGTCATCCTCAGGCACTATGGACGAGATGGAATGTTTGTAAATCAACTGCTGCCTGGCATCTTTCAAAATTATAACAAAGTTGTCAAATGCTCTCACTGTTCCCTTTAGCCTCACGCCGTTTGTCAAATATACAACAACCGGCATCTTGTCTTTCCTCAGTTGATTTAGGAAAGCATCCTGCAGGCTTGTCGTTTTTACGCCACCCATCTTATGTCTCCTTTATGTGGTTTTAAAAAATAACAGGCTGTCCTATATACAATAAAGAATTTCGCCTAAGTAATTCAAGCTAATTAGTACTTGTCAACGAAATAATTTTATCATAAATTTTTTTGGGATCAAAAATACCTGTTATATCAATCCAGTTGATGTCCTTCTCAGCCCGGAACCATGTCATTTGGCGCTTTGCATAGCGCCGTGTGGCCTGCTTTATGTTTAATACGGCCTCATCACGCCCCACCTCTCCTCTGAAATATGAAAATGCCTCCCTGTACCCAATTGCCCGTGATGTGGTCTTAGAGAGCGGCATATCAAAAAGTACCCTCGCCTCTTCAAAAAGCCCATCGTGCACCATCACATCCACCCTGTCCTCTATCATCCGGTAGAGCTCTGTGCGCTCCCGTGTCAAACAGATTTTTACAAAGCCGCAGTTTACTGAAGGGGTTGTATTTTTTTGAGCCTCCGACATCGGCACACCCAGTTTAAATATCACCTCAAGTGCCCGTATTATTCGTCTCTTGTCGCCTTGTTTTATTTTTAAAGCGGTAACGGGATCAATATAACACAGGAGATTATACAGAAACCCCTCACAATTGGCCTCATCAGAGTCTAACTGCTGCCGCAACTGCCAGTCAGCCTCTGGGCCCTCAAAAAGTCCCTCAGACAGCGCCCTGATATAAAACCCTGTGCCTCCGGCTATCACCGGATGTTTCCCGCCTTTACAAAGCTCTTCTATTATCGGCACTGCCTCAGCCACAAACCTGCCGGCACTGAACTCCTCAGTCGGTAATGCCACATCTATCATATGATGGGGCACTGCACGGAGCTTATCCAAAGAGGGTTTGGCTGTCCCAATATCCATGTACTTATAGACCTGCATAGAGTCGGCACTTATGATTTCGCTCTTAAGTGCCTCAGCAAGTAAAAGCGAAGATTCGGTCTTGCCTACACAGGTTGGGCCCATCAAAACGTATGCTTTCAAATCAGTGGTTCTCCCCCCGCACTATAGCATCAGAAACACGCACCACATCGGCTATCTCCTTAACATCGTGCACCCGTACAATTGATGCACCGTTAAAAATTGAAATAGCTACAGTTGCGGCAGTTCCCATAAGTCTTTTGTCAACTGCGCGTCCGCCAAGAATCATGCTGATAAAGGATTTACGGGATGTGCCAACCATAACCGGTTTTCCAGGCTGTTTAAATCTGTCAAGTCCTCTTAGAATCTGAAGATTATGGTCAAGGGTTTTACCAAATCCTATACCAGGGTCTATCACAATGCTGATATCAGAGATTCCGGCAGACTTAGCCATATTAATTCCCTCATTGAGATACTCTCCGATCTGAACAAATATGTCGTCATAGTGCGGGTTATTCTGCATGTTTTTTGGCGTGCCCAATATGTGCATGATACAGACTGCTCCCTGCGCTTCTGCAATGGTTTTAGCCATATCATTGTCAAATCTGAGGCCGCTTATGTCGTTAACCATAGAGGCCCCTGCGTTTAACGCCTCATGTGCCACCGCTGCCTTATAAGTATCAACTGAAATCGGTACGCTTATGTGTTCAGTGATTGCCTCTATAACAGGAATTACCCGCTTTAACTCCTCATGTACTGTGATTTGTTCTGCACCAGGACGGGTTGACTCCCCTCCAACATCTATAATATCGGCGCCGTCTTCAACCATTTTAAGAGCGCCCTCTATTGCGCGATTTTTTTCAAAAAAAACACCGCTATCGGAAAATGAATCAGGGGTTACATTGAGTACCCCCATTATGAGGGTTTTGTGCGATAAATCCAGTGTGTGGTTTTTAAGAACTAGTTTCAAGGCCGGGATTTCTTTTAAGCTTGACCTCTTCTATAAGTTGTTCTATTTCTGTGTTTTCGATGGTTTCTTTCTCAAGCAACAGCTTGGCCATAGCCTCAAGAGTGTCATAATTTGCCCTTAAAACCTCCTTACTCTCCTGATAAGCGTTAAACACAAGCGACTGCACCTCCTCGTCTATCAACTCGGCAGTTCGTTCGCTGTAGTCTCTGTGCTTGGCAATTTCACGTCCAAGAAAAATCTGTTCCTCTTTCTTACCAAAGGTCAGGGGCCCCAGTTTATCCGACATGCCCCATTCGGTCACCATTTTTCTGGACAGATCGGTAGCCCTTTCAAGATCATTGCCAGCCCCCGTGGTCATGTGATTAAGGGCCAGCTCCTCGGCAGCACGACCGCCCAAAAGCACTTTTAGCGTGTTTGTCAAAAACTCCTTAGAGTACGTATACCTGTCATCTATGGGAAGCTGCTGGGTAACGCCAAGAGCGCGCCCTCGCGGTATTATGCTGACCTTATGAACTGGGTCGGTTCCGGGCGTAAGTTTAGCTACAAGCGCATGTCCTGACTCATGATAGGCGGTGTTTCGCTTTTCCTCGTCATTAATTATCATGCTCTTTCGCTCCACTCCCATAAGCACCTTATCCTTAGCGTGGTCAAAGTCAACCATATCCACAGTCTCCTTTGACGCTCTTGCCGCAACAAGTGCCGCTTCATTGACAAGATTTGCCAGGTCTGCTCCGGTGAACCCAGGTGTGCCTCTTGCTATCACAGCTAATTCCACATCCGGTGACATGGGTATAGTCTTTGTGTGCACTTTTAGAATCTCCTCACGTCCCCGTACATCGGGATGAGAGACTATCACCTGTCTGTCAAATCTGCCCGGTCTCAGGAGTGCCGGGTCAAGAACATCCGGTCTGTTTGTTGCCGCTATAACAATCCGTCCCTCTTTTCCTTCAAAGCCGTCCATTTCCACAAGCAACTGGTTAAGGGTCTGCTCTCTTTCGTCATGACCGCCGCCTAACCCTGCCCCACGGTGCCGCCCTACGGCGTCTATTTCATCTATAAAGATAAGACACGGCGCATTCTTTTTTGCCTGCTCAAACAAATCCCTAACTCTTGAAGCTCCAACGCCAACAAACATCTCTACAAAATCCGATCCTGAGATGGAATAAAAAGGGACATCGGCCTCACCTGCTATGGCTCTTGCAAGGAGAGTCTTTCCGGTTCCGGGGGGCCCCACAAGAAGCACTCCACGCGGAATTCTGCCTCCGAGTTTTGTAAACTTTTGAGGGTCTCTTAAAAACTCTATTATTTCCAGTACCTCGTTTTTAGCCTCCTCCACACCGGCAACATCTTTAAAGGTCACCTTGTTGGATTTGTCAGAGACAAGGCGTGCCCTCGACTTACCAAACGACATGGCCTTATTGCCCCCTACCTGCATCTGTCTCATAAAAAACACCCAGATAAGCGCAAGGAAAATTATCGGTCCCCACGAAAAAAAGAAATTCACATACCATGGGCTTTGCGTTGGGGGTTTTACCGTGATTTTAACGTTTTTGGCTCTTAACTCTTTTACCAGATCAGGGTACTCCATAGTGTATGTACGGAAACTCTTGCCGTCTTTGAGTTTGCCGTTGATTTCATTTTCCCTTATAGAAACCTCATCTACCGCCGCACTGTCAAGCTTTTCGAGAAAATCCGAAAGAATCATCTCCTCCTGCTGAGGCTTCTGAAAACTCAGCATGTTGAAAAGCACTATCATAAGCGAACCGATTAACAGCCATACAAATATATTTTTATACGTATTATTCAATCTTTATACCCTCCACCATTGAGTTTATCACAACTTGTCAATAAAATTCATCTACATTTTTAAAAATATTTTATTTAACCCATGTTTATTTATACGATGGCATCTTTTAACTTAAAAGTACCGATGCTGTTTTAGTCAGGAACATAAAATTTTCATAAATAAACTTAACATATATTTGAATTAATAAAAGCAAAAATGTTAAGCTATCGAGATTTGATTTTAGTTTTAGGAAGGTAAATGACTGGAACAGCTCCATTTATAGGACTTATGTATGACCCGCAGCGGGTGTCACTTGCGGATGTTACTGCACCGCCATATGACATCATAACGCCAGAGATGCAGGCAGGTCTGTACAACAAGAGCCCTTATAACATAGTCAGAGTTGACTGGGCAGAGGAACAGCCCGGAGATAACGATAAAAACAATAAATACATTCGTGCCGCTAAAGCCCTCAAAGACTGGATTGATGACGGCACTATGAAGTTCAGAGACAAGCCGGCTTATTTCTTGTATGAGGTTTCTTACGAATTTGGGGGTTTGCTAAATACGATGCGCGGGATTTTTGCAGCCGTTAAACTGGTTAAACCTGGGGCTGGCGTTTACCCGCATGAAATGACCCACTCTAAACCCAAACAGGACAGGCTTAACCTGATGCACTCCTCAGGAGCTAACACAAGTCCAATATTTTCACTTTATAACAGCAGTAACAATGCTCTTATAGGCGTCCTTAATGCTTATAACGCAACAGCCCCATATTTTGAGTACACAGATTCTGACAAGAAAATGTCCCACAGGTGCTGGATTATAGAGAATGAGGCGGATGTTGCAAAAATAACCAATGCACTTGAGGGTGAAAGCTTTTATATTGCAGACGGGCATCACAGATATGAAACAGCCCTTGAGTACCAAAGGCTTATGAGAGAGGAAAGCGGTGCTCACACAGAGAAGTTACAAAGCTTTGACTACGTACTGATGCTTATAACAAATATAAGAGATGGCGGTATCACTATTTTGCCTACACACAGGATGGTTAACGGAATAACGGCTGGGAATCTGGAGCATCTTAAACAGTATTTTGACGTAGAACACATTGGCCAGAGTGCCGACATAACAGCTCATATAAGAGGCAAAGCACTTTCTTTTGGGCTTTACCTTGGTGGTGGCGGCGGATTCTATACCCTTACATATAAGGGTGTCAGACCGGATGGCGTCAGTGGTATAGACGTTATGGTGCTGCATGACACAGTGTTTGGAAAGGTCTATAATAATGCCGGTGGGTTTGCATATGAAATGAGTGTTGAAAAGACGGTGGAAAGCGTAAGAGACGGGAGGTTTGAAGCCGCCATATTTTTGAACCCCACGAGGGTTGAGGATGTGGAACTTTCGGCGAAACAAGGAGTGCGGATGCCCCCAAAATCCACCTATTTTTACCCGAAAATTCCCACTGGAATAGTTATCAATTATCTGGGCGGACATTAAAAGAGTCCGGCCCCGGATATAGAAAGTGAGGAGACTTCGTCTCCTGATAATTTATTACATATCTGGAGGTTTACTTATGGCAGTTAAAGTAGGCGTAAACGGTTTTGGTAGAATTGGCAGAAATTTCTACAGGGCGTGTATGGGTAACCCTGACATAGAAATAGTGGCTGTAAACGATATAACTGACACAAAGACGCTTGCCCATTTGCTAAAATATGACTCAGTTGTGGGAAATCTCACGGCAGACGTATCAGTGCAGGGTGATTCTATCGTGGTAAACGGCAAAGCCACTAAGATTACCGCTGAAAGGGATCCGGGCAATATTCCATGGAAGAGCTTTGGTGTGGAAATTGTTGTGGAGTCAACCGGCTTATTCACAAAAAGAGAAGGCGCCTCAAAACATCTGGCAGCAGGAGCCGGCTGGGTTATTATCTCTGCCCCTGCCTCCGATGAGGACATCACTATATGTATGGGCGTTAACAACGAGCTTTTGGATCCGGCAAAGCACAAGATTATCTCTAACGCATCCTGCACCACAAACTGCCTTTCTCCTATAGCTAAGGCAATCCACAATGAATTTGGAATCGTCAAGGGTCTTATGACCACAGTCCACTCCTACACAAACGATCAGAGACTGTTAGACCTTCCACACAAAGACCTCAGAAGGGCAAGAGCAGCGGCTCTTTCCATAATTCCCTCAAGCACCGGCGCAGCTAAGGCAATCGGCCTTGTTCTGCCTGACTTAAAGGGTAAACTGGACGGCTTTTCACTGCGAGTGCCGACCCCTAACGTGTCAGTTGTGGACTTAGTGGCGGAGCTAAAAAAAGAGGCTACAATAGAATCCATAAATGCAACCGTTAAAGCAGCGGCAGAGGGCCCAATGAAGGGAGTGCTTCAGTACTGTGACGAGCCTTTGGTATCGGCAGACTTCAAGGGTAATCCACATTCCTCTATCTTTGACCCTGCTCTTACAAAGGTAATCGGTGGCAATATGGTGAAGGTTATCTCATGGTATGACAACGAGTGGGGTTATAGCAACCGTGTAAAAGACCTGCTTATGTACCTCGTATCAAAGAGGTAAGCGCGATGGCACTTGAAACACTGGTAATAAGCGACTTAGAACTGAAGGGTAAAAGAACCTTTATAAGAGTGGATTTTAACGTTCCATTTGACGATGCCGGAGCCATTACGGACGACACAAGAATTCGGAGCGCTGTTCCAACGATAAAAAAGGCAATTGAAATGGGAGCCAGGGTTATCCTGGCCTCACACCTTGGCAGACCCAAGGGTAAACCCAACCCTAAGTACAGCCTCAAACCGGTGGCTGTCCGCCTGCAGGAAATCCTCGGAAAACCTGTGGCATTTGCACCGGACTGTATTGGCCCTGAGGTTGAGAAAATGGTGTCAGCCCTTAAGGATGGCGATGTGCTGCTCCTTGAAAACGTGAGGTTTTACGCTGAAGAGGAAAAAAACGACGCTGAGTTTGCAAAATCATTGGCAAAGCTTGCCGATGTCTATGTAAATGACGCCTTTGGCACAGCCCACAGAGCCCATGCCACCACAGAGGGTATCACAAAACACGTTTCTAAGGCGGCAGCCGGATTCCTTATGAAAAAGGAGCTTGACTACCTTATAAATGCAGTAGAGAATCCGACAAGGCCATTTACGGCCATAGTGGGAGGCGCAAAAGTATCAGGGAAGATAGGGGTACTGGAGCATCTTAGCAATAAAGTCAATAAGATTATAGTTGGCGGCGGTATGGCTAACACTTTCTTTAAAGCACAGGGCTTTGAAATCGGAGATTCACTGTGCGAAGACGAAATGCTTGACACGGCAAAGAGCATTATGGCTAAGATGAAAGCCAACAATGTGGAATTACTGCTGCCTGTTGACTGCGTAATAGCACAAAACACCGAACCTGGGACACAGACCAAAGTGGTCTCCGTAAAAGATGTACCGGCAGGATGGCGAATTCTTGACATCGGCCCTGAGTCTTCAAAGATTTATGCCGATGCCGTTAAGGCATCCAAAACCATAGTCTGGAACGGCCCTATGGGTTTGTTTGAAATTGAGGCGTTTTCTGCCGGAACTTTTGCACTGGCAAAAGCTGTAGCAGCCTCAGGCGGTACCAGTATAATCGGCGGCGGTGACTCCGTGTTGGCTGTCAATCGGGCAGGGGTAGCTGATAAGGTATCGTTTATATCAACCGGTGGCGGCGCCTCTTTGGAACTTCTTGAGGGTAAGGTGCTTCCTGGTGTTGCTGCTTTAACAAAAAAAAAATAGTTTAAACAGATTGTGGAACTAAGGGTATCATCTTACCCTTATTCCACATCGTTTTTTACTTATTTCAGAGTTTGATATTATACAAGGAGGAACAGAGTATGTTTTCTTTGACTGAAAGCTATGCCTTATAACCTGATGAAGGCAAAAGCGAAGGGGCTGCTAAAAAAAGTCAAAAAGCTGCCTTCAGTCAAAAAAGCCCTCGATGTGCTCCTTTATAAGAAGGTAATTGTCTACTGTGATGAGGCGCTGTTTGAATCTGACACAATAAAGATAACGGGCTGGGCTCTATCCAAAGACGCAGTTGACAGAGTAGAAGTTTCAATTGACGGCAAACTAACCGGTGTTGCAGCTTTAGGGGTAACACGAATAGACCTGGCTTTGGCCTATCCTGAGATAGAAGATAGTAAAGAAGGAGGGTTTTCATTTTTTAAGCACCTGGATGAGCCCTTGCAGCCAGGACGGCATGTTGCCTCAATCACAGCTATTTCAAAAGCTGGTGACTTTTCAACCATTAAAACGCGATTCAAGCTGACTGAAAAGATTGAATCACAGACATCAGAAACTGATTTCACTGTACACGCTAATTGCGAAAAAACCATAGTTAACCTGGATTATATAAGTGTCTCAGGATGGGCGTTCTCCTCCTGCGATATTAAAAGTATTCAGATATATATTGATGACACACTTGTTGGAAACGCAAAATATAAATTAACAAGGGGAGATGTTTCCCGAAAGTTTCCAGGCTATAAAAACAGTTTGTTATCAGGATTTTGCTACAGAGACACTACAGAGACCAATCTGTCACAGGGAACTCACACTCTGGAAATAAGAGCCGTCACAGAGCATGGCGTCATAACTTGCTGCAGTAAGACTGTAACTATCACCGAACGCTATGAGTCCGTAGTGAAAAACTCCCCGCCGGAAATAATGTTACATTATGATAATCTGATTTTGGGCACTGGCGTTATTTATATTTATGGGTGGGCGTTGTCTGAAAACGGAATAGCGGCCCTTGAGGTTTACATTGACAAGGTGTATGCAGGTGAGGCTGACTTTGTTACAACTCGTGCGGATGTAAGGTCAACATACCAGTGTATGGAAAACATAGAAAAAGGCTGCTTTTGTTTTATGAAGGAATTTGAGAAGCCGATTCCTGCCGGTAAACATGTTGTCACACTCAGGGCTGTAAGCAGTTGTGAGTTTATAAAGGAAATTAATATAGAGCAGCAGGCAGCTAAACAATATTACCACCTGATACCGGCAATTGCACATGGAGTGTATGAAGAGTTTGAATCCAACCTCTGCATCGATAAGGTGTATATAAATGGCTGGGCTTTTTCTGATGACGGCATTAAAAACGTGGATCTTTATATTGATGGTGAATTTACAGACAAACTCATATTTGGTTTAGAAAGACCGGATGTTGAGTCTCTTTTACCTTGTAAGATTAATGCACTAAAGTCCGGGATGTGTATTTTAAAAGACCTTACTAATAAGCTTTCCAAAGGCAGCCACTGCTTAACGCTGAGAATTTTGACAAATTCCGGATATATAAAAGAAACTTCACAGTTTAAGGATGTCTCTTTAACTTACGGACAGTACATTTCATCTTCAGCAAATACGCCGGAAATAAATATTCATTTTGACTCTGAATTATGCACGGATAAGGTGTATGTAAATGGCTGGGCATTTTCTAATGACGGCATTAAAGATGTTGAACTTTACATAAATGGTGAATTTATAGACAAACTCACTTTAGGACTGGAAAGAATGGATGTTGCAATGCACTTTCCCTGCAAAACCAACACATTGGAATCAGGCATGTATCTTTTAAGGGAACCAAAGGAAAGTATGCCTAAGGGTACGTACACAGCAACACTAAAGGTGCTGACAAACGGCGGGTTTGTCAAGGAATTCTCGCAAATAACAGAAGTCTCGCAGACTTTTGAACAATACCTCAGAGAAAATTTGTTTGAAAGATTATTGTTCATTGACTCTGCCAGTATTACAAGCAGACATCTCCACGTAGTAGGATGGGCTGTGTTTCCCAATGGAATTTCAGATGTTGAGATATTGGTAGATGATATTGTTTACGGACGTGTAGTTCCAGTGCTTTCAAGACCAGATGTTGCAAGGAGCTTTCAGGGGTATGAGGATGTGATGAATTGTGGATTTTCATTTAATATAGGACTCCTTACCCCTCTGGATGACGTTAATCATACGGTTACAGTAAGGGCTAAATCAAAGGACGGGTTAATAAATGAAAAGCGGTGTGCAACCCGGAGTGATTCATACTTTGAGTATCTCTCCAAGCTGGAGATTCCTACTGTTAAAATGGCGCAGAATGAAATGAAGAGATTTTCCTATAACCCAAAGTTTTCAGTAATAACTCCCGTTTACAACGTAGAACCGCAGTGGCTAAACAAGTGCATAGAGTCTGTTTTAAATCAACTTTATGAAAACTGGGAGTTGTGTCTCTATGACGATGCTTCAACGGCAGCTGAGACTCTGGAGTGCTTAAGAGGCTGGGAGGGAAAAGACAAGCGGATAAAAATCTCTTACGGTAAGAAAAATCTGCATATAGCCGGAGCATCAAATGAAGCACTAAGGCTTGCAACCGGTGATTTTATCGCTCCTTTGGATAACGATGATGAGCTCGCACCCCATGCCCTTTTAGAATTTGCAAAACTGCTTAACGATAACCCTGAACTTGATTTTATATACAGCGATGAGGATAAGCTTGATGAGGAGGGGAGACGTGATGTGCCTTTTTTTAAGCCTGACTGGTCTTTGTTTTTATTTCTCAGCATGATGTTTACAGGACACCTGAGTGCTTACAGAAAATCTGTTGTGGATAAGATCGGAGGCTACAGGGAGGGTTTTGACGGCTCTCAGGACTACGACATGACCTTAAGGTTTATAGAGCAGACCTCGCCAAAACGTATAGCGCACATTCCTGAGATTCTATACCACTGGAGAATGATACATGGTTCAGTTGCCAGTGCTTCTGAAAGTAAACACTATGCCTACGAAAATGCTAAAACTGCACTGACGCAATATCTACAAAGAAACTCCATCGATGCAGATGTGGAATTTACTGACATTTTAGGATGTTACCGCCTGAGACATCACTTGAGAATAAAACCAAAGATTTCAATCATAATTCCAACAAAGGACAAGGTTGAATATATAAGCGTGTGTGTCAGTTCAATTTTAGAGAAAACCACTTATGATAACTATGAAATTATCGTTGTTGACACTGGGAGCGTGGATGAGAGCACTTTTAATTTTTACGGCAGTGTTAAAGACAATCCAAAACTTAAGATAGTTCAATTTGAGAGACCGGAATTTAATTATTCGGATGCTAACAATTTTGGCGTAAATAACTCAACAGGCGAGGTACTTCTGTTTTTGAACAACGACACGGAGGTAATAAACGGCAACTGGTTAGAGCATATGGTTGGTTATGCCATGATGGATAAGATAGGAGTGGTTGGCTCTAAGCTTTTGTATCCGGATGACACAATTCAGCACATGGGGGTTGTCGTTGGAATTTCCGGAGGCGCCGCGCACATTTGTAAACATTACAATGATAAGATACTTATGGGATCCCCATTTCATCATGCAAAAGACTTAGTAAGAGATGTAACGGCCGTAACCGGTGCTTGTCTTATGGTTAGAAGAGCGGTCTATGATGAGGTTAACGGTTTTGATCCTGACTTTAAGATTGCCTTTAATGATATTGATTTTTGTCTGAAGATTTGGAAAGCGGGATATACGAACATTTACACACCCCACGCAAGGCTCTACCATCATGAATCCATATCGGTTGGAACACTTGATGAGACACACCGAAATAAGTCCTTATTTGTTTATGAAGTGGATTTACTTCAAAGCAGATGGAACGTAAGGTCTTTCAAAGACCCTTACCACAATCCTCATCTTAAACACGATTTCTCTATAACACTCTGAGTTAGAGAATTTTTGAACATTACGGATATTGGCTATCTCTGATAAGTTTCTTTTTTTTGAATATATTACGTATAATTTATATATAGCTGTGTGTTATCAGGCAGATAACGGAGGGTGTAAAAATGGAGTTTCCAGTAATTATAAATAAAACTGAGTACGGTTATGATGCCCATTGTCCTGTTCTGCGGGGTTGCCATAGCCAGGGTGATACCCTTGAAGATGCTCAGGAAAACATTAAAGATGCTATAAGAACTTATCTTGAAATGGATGCCAGAATTACAGACGATGACTTTAAGGCAGCACTGTAAATAACATTTTTAATCCTCCATATTGTTTGCCAAATAAACATATAAAAGTAAGGTCATGTAATTGGAAATGACCATTGAATTTGAAGAGGTTTTTTCCTGTAAAACTAAAAAGTTACTTGAAAAAGAGGTGCTGCCCTCATACCTGATGTCTTGCAGATGGTTTGCCGGTAAAGCAAAAAAGGTTCAGGATGTGGAAATTATAGAAGATGTTTTTCTTGATGGACCCCCTGCCCATATCTTATTAATTAGGGTAACCTACACAGACGGACTGCCGGAAATTTACCTTCTGCCGGTTTCTTATGCTACCGCCCCTGCGTCCAAAGCTCTGTTGGATGATTACCCATTTGCAGTGATTGCAAATGTTACAACTGAGCACAGTGAGGGTATACTTTACGATGCCACCTATGATGATGCCTTCAGGCGTGCCATTCTGTCATTTATCATAAAAAGGAAATCAGCCAAGGGCTTAAACGGACACTTGAGCGCTTTTTATGAAAGAAGGATGAAACATCATGGCGACAGTTACTACGACATTGAGTCCTCACAGGTGCTTAAAGCAGACCAGAGCAACAGTTCACTGTTGTATGAAAAGAAGCTTATCATGAAACTTTTCAGAAAACTTGAGGAGGGTATAAACCCAGATATCGAACTGTTACGCTTTATAGCGGAAAAGAACGATAAAAGCCCTATAGCTGAAAATATACCCATTTTTATGGGCTCGCTGGAGTATAAACATAATCAGTCGTCAGAGCCG
Organism: Nitrospirota bacterium; assembly: GCA_015233895.1. Taxonomy (NCBI): domain Bacteria; kingdom Pseudomonadati; phylum Nitrospirota; species Nitrospirota bacterium. The sequence continues at coordinate 52,321 of JADFXG010000001.1, forward strand.
ATTTTTATTGCAAATCTCCAGAGTTATGTCCAAAACGAGGGAGACGCCTGGAACTATACTGTTGGCAATATAACAAGGTTTTATGAAGACATTCTGTCTTCAAAACCCAATGCTGGTGAAATCAAGGTGCTGCACAAAAGTTTGCTCGATGGCAACTATGAAAACATTCCTAAAATTTTAGTTGACCTTATAGGTATCAGGTTTTTAGCGATGGTTTCAAAGCTTGGCAAAACCACGGGAGATTTACACCTTACCTTAGCCTTACACAACGATAACCCGGACTTTACACCTGAGCCTTTCAGCACCCTCTATCAGCGCTCACTGTATCAATCCATGCACAGCATGGCTAAGAGGAATTTAGAACTTCTCAGAAAAAACTTAAAAACCCTGCCTGACCCTGTTAAAGAAGAATCCGAAAATATTTTGAATCATGAAAAGGAAGTGCTTCAGCTTTTTAAATTAATGGTAGAGATGAAAATCACAGCATCAAAAATACGGATACATGGCGACTACCACCTGGGGCAGGTGCTGTGGAGGGGGAATGAACTTGTAATCATAGACTTTGAGGGTGAACCTCTGCGCTCTCTTTCTGACAGAAGATTAAAAAGATCTCCTTTAAGAGACCTGGCAGGCATGATCCGCTCCCTACACTATGCCACCTACAGCACTTTGTTAAAAACCGCAATTTTTACGCAGAAAGACATACTGGAATTAACCCCGTGGGCAGACCTGTGGTACTTTTATATGAGCGGGATATTTCTTAGCTCATACTTAAACAGGGTAAAAACCATGGAGTTTATACCCTCAGGGCGAGTGGAATTTGAAAATCTCCTCAGAGTATTGATGCTTGAAAAGGCAGTTTATGAATTGGGCTATGAACTCAATAATCGTCCCGAATGGCTGATTATACCGCTTAAGGGGGTGGCTCATATACTGTGGCTTTAAAGGTAGTCCCAGGGCTAAATAAACTTCTTGTTGAAAAGGGAATTGTTAATGAAAAGGCATAACTGTAATAAAAAAGCAAAAACCATGCTGCTAACTCCTTGGCATAAAATAACAATGTGAAATTAACAAGCATTCTAATAGCCCAATAGTCATTGTATATATAAACAGTAATACACATTAATGCTATAATTGAAAGGCTCCTCATGGCTTTTTGCTTTTTACACCACTTAAGAATTTGAGGCACTGTGAATAATAGAAAACATAATCTGTAAACCCAGTTATTGCCTATGAGAAAAGTCCCTATATAAATCCCTGCCCCAACCCGCAGTCCATCAATATGTACAGTATCCTCATCATTGATCTGTTGCCTTAGACCCATTGATACTCCTAATGATACCATGAGCAACGCCATCAGAAAAAACAAAACATGGAACTGCTCTAAACTAAACGGGACATATCTTGTAACTCCCCAGCCTTTTAGAAAAGGATACATACTATCAATAAAAATCTGTGCACCATACGAATATTCAAGTCCGCGTCCGGTAAGATTGTAGATAGCAGTAAACTCGCCTCTAATTAGAAAAATATAAAGCAGATAGGCTAATAATGTGAATATAAGTATTTTAATGTTATTTTTAAAGTTTTTATTTAAATACATAGAAAGTGCGCATATAGGATATAATTTTATAAAAGAAACAAATAATATTATTAAAGCTGATATTGCCGACTTGTTCCTTCTTAGAAAATAGAGTGATATATATAATGCAATAAATATCGGCATATCAATATTCACTCGTTCAATCAGCAACATCAGAGCTGGTGAGTAAAGCAATATGATGTAAACAATGAGCCCGAATACGTCAATTTCACCGATAAACCTGAAAAGTACGAAAAAATACAAAATGATAAGAACTATGGCTATTATTTTAGTGTGGCTGTCCATTATACCGGTATAAACTAAAAGACGCGCAAACCTCGTGTAGTTAAAGTACCCGCCGCAGAGGTCATTTACCTCTTTACTCTGGATATCCATGCCTTTTCTAAGACATTCCATGCTACAGGCTATAACGTGTAAATCATTAGCCGGTATTGACGAGTAAACTCCGAAAACCTTGCAGGTTATTGAATAATCATTTAACTGAATGAATACATAACGAAACACCACAAAGTACAAAACTAAGAAACACAAAAGTATCAGTCGATTATTCAAGCTGTTCTCTTTATCATAAAGATAATTTATAATTCCCATCTCCATTCATAGAAAAACTATAATCCATGACAAACTTATCTGTCAAATTTTTAGTCCTTTGCTTTAATGCCACTTTGAAACAACCTTGACTTTCCTCTCCATTCAGGCGTTATAATGTGACTGCAAGGATAATGGAATGCCAATGTCTAAGCCTAAGGCCTGTGTAGATTATGTAGAAATATGAAAGAACCTATTTTTAATAACGGAGCTCATTACTCCAAAGACAGCAACTGTCATTTTTCTCTATGGGCGCCGGATTTCCAATCTGTGGAACTAAAAATTTGCATGCCGCTGGAAAGTTATTTTCTTATGAAAAAAGACAACAGTGGGTTTTGGAGTGTAACGCTTGATGACATTTCACCTGACACCACCTATAAGTTTCGTCTAAACAGTGACCGTGAAATTCCCGACCCTGCCTCACATTATCAACCTCGTGGCGTACACGAGCCGTCTCAGGTGGTGTGCCATGAGGATTTTATATGGGAGGACAGCTCCTTTTCTGGTATTGATTTATCAGAAATGATAATGTACGAACTCCACGTCGGGACTTTCACCACTGCCGGAACATTTGAGGCTGTCACAGAACAGCTTGACGACTTATTGAGTCTCGGCATTAACGCTATTGAGCTTATGCCTGTTGCCCAATTTCCCGGCAGCCGCAACTGGGGTTACGACGGAGTTTATCCCTACGGGGTACAAAACTCCTATGGCGGCCCCGCTGGCTTAAAAAAACTGGTTAATGAATGCCATAAAAAAGGCATCGCCGTAATACTTGATGTTGTGTACAATCACCTTGGCCCGGAGGGAAATTATCTGTGGGGACTTGGGTCTTATTTCACCAACACATACCGTACTCCATGGGGAAACGCCATTAACTTTGACGGCCCCATGAGCGATAACGTTAAGCTTTTTTTTATTGAAAACGCGATTTACTGGTTTGACCGCTACCATATTGATGCACTGAGGCTTGATGCAGTTCATGCAATTTTTGATTATGGGGCAAAAACGTTTTTAGAGCAGCTTGCAGAAGCAGTTGATGCATACTCACGGCAGCACAGAAAAAAACACTACCTTATAGCCGAAAGTGACCTTAATGATTCAAACATTATAAAACCTGCCGCACTTGGCGGCTTTGGGATAGACGCTCAATGGTCTGATGATTACCACCACTGCCTTCACACCCTTCTAACGGCAGAAACATCAGGGTACTATCTTGATTTTGGAACAGTTGGCCACCTTGCCAGGACCCTGAGAGAGGGTTATGCTTACACGGGTGAATACTCTAATTACAGAAAAAGAAGCCACGGTAACAGCGCAAGGGGTTGTCACAGAGAGCAGTTTGTTGTGTTTTCTCAAAACCACGATCAGGTTGGAAACCGGCTGATGGGTGAAAGACTTAGCGCTCTTGTCTCTTTTGAGGCTCTGAAATTAGCGGCGGCAACGGTGATTCTCTCTCCTTACGTCCCTATGCTCTTTATGGGAGAGGAGTATGGTGAGGATGCGCCATTTCAGTTTTTTGTAAATTTCTCCGGCAATGCTCTGATAGAAAATATCAGAAAGGGGAGAAAAAGAGAGTACAGAGAGTTTCATAAAAAAGGCACTCCGCCTGACCCTCAGGACCTTGGCACCTTTTTACGCTCTAAACTCATCTGGGAAAAACGGCAGGAGGGGAATCACAAAATCCTGCTTGAATTTTATAAGGCGCTCATAAAGATAAGAAAAGAAATCCCTGTTTTTTCTTGTATTAACTCAGTAAATGTATATGTGGATGGCCGTGAAAAACAAAAAGTAGTGATTATAAGAAGACATCTTAGTAATGATGACGCAAACAGTGTGTTGTGCATTTTTAATTTTAATAAGGATAACGTACAAATGTCTTTAAACGGACTTGAGGCGTGGGAGAGGTTTTTCTGTTCGGCTGCTGCTGAATGGGCAGGAGCAGGGTCAGAATCATCTGAGATTTTAATCTGTGACGAACCCTTTACAATTGCAGGGTTAAGTGTGTCGCTTTATAACAAAAAAAGTGTTGCTTTACTTTAGATGAAAAAAACCACATTCACTCTTTTAAGGAATTTTTGGTACATAAACCATAAGGTAAGAAGGTTTCTGAGCAGAGGAGTTTTAAGGTTTTTAATGGATAAGCATACCTCAACAATTTTAATATCCATGTTTATAGGGATATTAAGTGCCACAGCCGTAATCTTATTTCGCAGTATATTAGATACAATGAAAGAGTATTTGCTGATGGATGGAGGACAGCTTCTTGGGGTGGGAGAGAACTTAAGCAGCAGACTTCTGCTTCCACTGATTCCAGCCATAGGCGGGGCGTTGTTGATTCCTCTGGAAAAAAAGTTCCCCGGGAGGGTCGGAGGCTATACATTCCCGAACTTTCTTGCGCAGGTGAATGTCAAAGGCGGCATAATCGGTATAAAAACCATATTACTACGCATAGTGGCTCCCTCTATAACGATTGGTTCCGGAGGTTCTGCCGGAGTGGAGGGACCTGCGGCGGTAATAGGCGGCGGCATTGGTTCAATAGTTGGCAGATGGCTGGGAGTTTCGGAAAAAAGGGTGACTCTTTTTATCGCCTCAGGGGCGGCAGGCGCAATAGCAGCCATATTTAATGCTCCCATAGCAGGCGTTATGTTTGCCATAGAAATAATCCTGCTCGGTAACTATGAAATGATTTCCTTTGGAGCAATAGTAATATCTGCCGGAATGGCAACTGCTGTTTCTCAGTCTCATTTTGGCGAGTCTAACATCTTTATAGTTCCACAGCACGTATTTATAGGCATTTCAGAAACTCCGGTCTTTCTTGTCTTTGGTATCTTTATCGGAGTGCTTGCCGTGTTTTTTATAAAAGTGTTTTATAGCATCCAGGATTATTTCAAAGACATCCCTGTAAACCCATATTTAAAGCCGGTACTTGGAGGGATACTTGTTGGAGCGATTGGGATCTTCTTTCCTCAGATAATGAGTGATGGCTATGAACACATTACAAACGTATTAAGCGGACGATATACTGTTTTGCTTTGCCTGGCTCTTGTGTTCTTAAAGATGTTTGCAACAAGTGTGACTCTTGGCTCAGGCTCTGCCGGTGGTATCTTTGCCCCTTCACTTTTTATAGGTGCTATGGCCGGCAGAACATTTGGAGCCGTGGCACATCGTTTTTTGCCTAACTTTACATCGTTGCCTGAGGCGTATGCAACACTTGGTGTGGGGGCATTTTTGGCAGCCGTAACACACGCTCCCCTTACCGGCATGTTTCTTATGCTTGAGATGACAGGCGACTATAAAGTAATAATCCTAGTTATGCTAACCAGCATTACCGGTGTATTTGTTGCAAAGACTCTTCTGAAAAGTTCCATTGATACCTTCTCGCTTTCCCGGCAAGGCATTGACCTTGCTTCAGGCAAAGAGGTAAGTGTTCTTGAATCACTTAAAGTTAAAGATATAATGCTAAAGGAGTTTGTTACGATAAAGGAAAGCGAGCCTTTAAAGATAGTACTTGATCTTATCGTTGCGGGCAAGGGACTTTGCTATCCTGTGGTTAGTAAGGAAGGGAATCTTAAGGGAATCATATCGGTTGACGATATAAGAGTAGTGTTTTCGGAAAGTTATATTCAAAAAGTGGTAACGGTTGGAGAGCTTGCCACGGAGGACATCCCGATTGTAACAGGGTACGATAATTTACGGAAAGCGTTTGAGTGTTTTTCCAGTGCAGACTTTGAGGAACTCCCTGTGGTAAATCCGCTAAATAGAAACGAGATTATTGGAATACTGAAGAGAAGTATTGTAATATCAGCCTATAACAGAGAAATACTAAGGCGTCATGCTAACTAAAGAGATGGCACAGGATGAATAATTTAAAAACAAAATTACGTATGTCCATAAAGAAAAAGATTATTCTTAGTTTTACGGTAAGTTTTTCTTTCATGATTATACTTGTCATATTATCCTACGTAGCTTTCTTTAAGATTATGGAGGACATCCGATCACTTGAGACAACAGACAGAATACGCAGCAGAACACTTGAAATGCGAAGATATGAAAAGAACTTCTTAAATGGCGATGATGATGCCGCTAAAAAGCTTCAAGCCTTTGCTGAGGAAATTACAACCATCATCCAAACCGGAAATTTTAACACAAGGACTGAGTCAAATATAAATGACCTTAGCGGAAATTTAGATAAATACTCAGTCACATTTAGTACTATACTTAGTAAATCAATAGAATTTCAAATGAAAAACGCTAAGATAATCCGCAAGGACTCCCCGCATTTTTTCTTAATGCCACTAATTAACGCCACATTCCGTGAGCATCCCCTTGAAAACATAGAGGTGCTTAAGCAAACATTTCCCAATAAAACCTCCGGCGAGATGATAGCACTCCTCGGGGATATATCTCATGACATAGGAGTGTTAAGAAGACTCGGAGAGGAGCTAATCTCAGCCTCTAAGGACCTCGACAGAACGGCAAGGGACAGGATGGAGCGCCTTATTAAACTCACACAGGTAAGTGGCCTTATATTTTTACCTATATCTTTTGCCCTTGGGTTGGCACTGCTTCTAAAAATTACCCAGAAAGTAGTAAACCGGCTTAAGGAACTTGAGATAACAATGGAAAAAGCTGCGCACGGCTATTTTCCATCAGTCCATATAGCAGGGAGCGGAGATGAAGTTGAACGGCTTAAAACCACATTTAATAAAATGTCTGATGATTTAAGGCATCGTCAGGAGCAAATTAACAGCAAGGATGAGCAGTTACATCAAAGTAAACAGCTTGCCGCCCTTGGCACTCTTGCCTCAGGAGTGGCTCATGAGTTAAATAACCCGTTAAATAATATTCACCTTGCTGCCCAAACTCTGACAAGGGCGCTCTCTAAGGGTACGTATCCGGAGATAATTTCAGATTCTGTAAACGACATCCACTCTCAAACCATGCGTATGAAAAAAATTGTAAGTGATCTTTTGGAGTTTGTCAGAAGTAAAAAACCGCAGTATGAACAGTTTGAGCTCTATAGTCTCATCTCAGACACCTATAGAAGACTTAATGCCTCGGCAGATTTAAGCGGCATAACGTTTTCCGTAGAAGGAGAGGGATTTATATGCGCAGGGCATCAGCAATTGGAGCAGGTGTTTATCAATTTGTTTATAAACGCAATTGATGCAATGGGCGGGCACGGCACTCTGAAAGTATATATTGACGCTACCGATAAAGAGGTTAGCGTAAAAATATCAGACACGGGGGCAGGAATAGCTGAGGAGGACATAGAACGGATATTTGAACCGTTTTACACAAAAAAGGGCAAAGGCACCGGTCTTGGGCTTTTTATAACATACAACATAATAAAAAACTACAAAGGTGACCTCACTGTAGAGAGCACACCCGGCACTGGAACCACTTTTACTATAACCTTGCCGGTAAGGGACACATCGGAGGAGTCGTGAACATACTGATAGCAGAGGACGAGGACGTATCAAGAAAGCACCTTATCTATGCTTTAGAGGATGAGGGATACAGCACACGCGGCGTTACTAATGGTCTTTTGGCTTTAGAGGAGATAGAGAAACGGCAGTACCATGTGCTCATAACAGATATAAAAATGCCGGGAATGGATGGCCTTGAGCTATTTGCAATCATACGGGAAAAGTACCCTGAAATCAGTGTAATCATTATAACCGGCTATGGAAACGTACAGGCAGCGGTTGAGGCTATAAAGGGAGGTGCTGAGGACTATATTACAAAACCTTTTGACATAGATGATCTTCTTGTAAAGCTGTCAAAAATCAAAGAAAGACACTCCCTCAAAAGTGAGATAGAAGCGCTAAAGGCATCAGCCGGAGTAAGCGGCAAAATCCCCTTCATTTATAAAAGTGCCGGGATGCGTCTTGTCATGGATATGATTGATAAACTTAAGGATTCCGACTGCAATGTGACAATTACAGGACCAACCGGTTCAGGAAAAGGACAGGCGGCAAAACTCATACACCACTTAAGCGTAAGGGCTGAAAAACCGTTTATAGGAATCAACTGTGCCGTACTGACTGAGGAACTTTTGGCAAGCGAACTGTTTGGCCACGAAAAGGGAGCATTTACAGGGGCGGTTGCTACAAAAAAGGGACTGATAGAGCTAAGCCATGCTGGCACCTTGTTTCTTGATGAGATTGCAGAGATGCCGACAAATCTGCAAGCCCGGCTTTTAAAAGCCATCGAGGACGGGGAGTTTTACCGCGTAGGGGGAACAAAGTTAATCAAGGTGGATGTGCGCTTTATTGCCGCAACAAACCATAACATCAAAACCCTGATAACACTGGGTAAGTTTCGGGAGGACCTCTACTACCGGCTTAACGTCATGGAGGTCAATATTCCTCCTCTTAAGGAACGAAAAGATGACATTAAACCGCTTGCAACGTTCTTTCTTAAAAAATATGCCGCAAAGTACAAAAAACACATAACCTCAATAACGGCTGAGGCGACAAACACCCTGATGGGATATGATTTCCCTGGAAATGTGCGTGAGCTTGAAAACATAATCGAACGGGGTGTAATCATAGAGGCCACAAATGCCATAACGCAGGGAAGCCTCCCACAGGGCCTTTCCTTTTTTCAGATTGAAACTCTAACTCCTGGCAAAATCCTCACTATTGAGCAGCTTACTAAAGACTACACACAAAGAGTGATTGAAATGTTTGACGGCAACAAATCCCTTGCAGCAGACGCCCTTGGCATTTCCCGTACCAGCCTGTGGAGACTGCTTAAAGAGGAGTCAACGGATGAGTAGAGGGGTAGTAACGATGTATGATTGTAACCACAATGTATAGGAAACTACTTGCAGGTTCTAACCTTTATGATTTTTCGTGATAGACTGGCTTAACTCCCTTCTTTAAAGTGTTACGACATCATCTCCTGAAAAAGCGAAGTTTACATTTGTAAATACTTTTTGTTACCCTCAGTCGCTATTTTCACTATAGTGTGAGAGTTCATACCGAACCCGGCCCGTACCTACTTGTTTAGTATGAACCTTTATCTGCGCTTGTTTACCAACAATTTGGTTTATTTGATTTGCATCCTCAATATCAGCACCAACCTTTCCCAAAATCACTTCCTCAGTTCCTATAACCTTGAATTCGAAGTTACGATGGTTTGGCAAAACACCGAGAAAGTAACCATTAAAAATTTTATCATCTTCATGAATATTATCTTTACTGAGGCGGCCTTCACTACGACGTACCTGGCCAACATCGGCAAATCTAAACACATCGCCTTTGAAGTCAAGCGCACATACTGCCTCATGGTCTGCTATTGTTTTAAAGAATGATCTCAGAGTTTCCACAGCACGTGGGTCTGCTTCAGAAATGGCTTCTGTCAGATCGTCATCAGTCCCTAATGATGCTTTCATAATCCTCTTGGTCTGCTCTATAGCAGATTCTATCAAAGACTCTTTAGGGAAAAGCATGGCATCTTTTGGAGCTTCTTCAAGCTCAAAACCAAAAGAACCCAAAGCTGTACCAGTTATTAACAATTGAAACTCTTCCCGATTTGGAATTGCACCGCGTGTGCCAAGCGAACTAGCCTGACTTGCGCCGATAGCAGCAACTGCATCAGCAAAAGCATTAATGGCCTTTGCACCAAATTCCGCAAATATACCATGACTTCCGACTGTAGGCTTTCCACGAAATGTTAAACTAGCACGGATGGGCTCCCGCGTAGGAGCTGACACTGAAGCAATCAAATCCTCAACTTCCTTCTTGCGCGTCTCTAAGCCTATACGATCAATGACGTTAACCTCGGGAATCTGCTTGAGCAAGCTTTCCAAAGTAGTTTTTTCAGCCTGCAAATGATAGTATTCATTTATATTCATTGTTGGCCTCCTTGGTCTTTCATTTCATCAAGGTTAGCCTTTGCAGTTGAATCATCTATCTGTGAAAGATCAACCTGCAGATATCCTTTCCACTGGTTGTTTCGCCTGTGAGACCACATGCTGTACCAATAAGTGAAATGTTGGACAAGCAATTCAAGTTTATTGCTATCCAAATGTACGAAATAAGCGTCAACATGATGATCGGCTTTTGTATGAACAGGATTGAAAAGACGAGGATGAGCTGACAAAATATCTTGTTGTGTTTTTCCTGAAGGCAAATGGAAGAATGTTACTACATCTATATCAATAGGAGAACGACCTTCAATAATTTCAATATTCTCAAGAAAACTTCCATCAATCCACTGAAATCCTTCAATAAGCCCGGCACTATATAAATTGGCACGGAATGTAAGTAAGCCTGACAAAATACCCTTGCGTTGAGTGGTTGTACCGAAACGTAACACAATATCAGTAATTGAAACAAGATATGGTGAGCGATCTACAGAAGTAGGATTATTTACATTAATTGGCGGCAAAACACCTTGATGATTCCAGTCTGGTATCGTGTTAGTTATCATAATTCTGTCTCCACTTGTCTTATTCTATATCTAACTAAATTTTATCTTAGTTTTTCTAAAGAGTATTTCAAGGTTCTGTTGCATTTATTCTTGTAATTATATTATAGCAAGATTATACGTGTAAATCCACATTTTCCTCAATGCCCAAGGAACTACGCTTTGTATATGTACTGTCTGCTACCCAATTCATTCCCAACTACTGCTTTATAGATATAGCTTTTGTGTACTGTTATATCACTTCGTTAAAAAAAATCCAACACCCCTATATCACTTTCTTCCTGTTACTGCAATTGTCCTCAAAGTCTGCCTGTCAAAATTCTCGTAAAGATCAACCATTATGCCTATGTTAAGGTTATTTATTTTTCAGAAGCCAGCTTGCCATACTATGTCGTAGCACGTGCAACTTATAGTTTCCCCTTTATCACAGACCAGACCTCATCTGTGGTAATATCATCGAGGCATTTACTCTTTTTTGAACCGTCACAGCCATCCTGTCCGCAGGGGATACAGTCCCAGTCTCGTTGAATAGCGGTGTGAATGCCGGAGTGCTGAACAGAGTTTCTTTTGGTGTAGGGAGTATCTGCTGAGCTGTTATTGTCCCACGGGCCCCAGTTGAAGACTCCGGAGGGACCAAACAAGGCGACAACCGGCGTATTAACTGCCGCAGCTATGTGCATAGGGGCCGAGTCAACACCAAAAAACAAGGCGCACCTCTGTGATATAGCTGCAAGACTTTTGAGTGTCGTTTTTCCAACCAAAGAAATTACACCGGCCTTTTGTTTAACCAACGACAATATACTGTTTGCCCTCTCTGTCTCTTTAGTGTCCGGCGATGATGTAACCACAACTCTGACACCATAGCCGAGCAAATTTTCTATTATCTCAGCCATGCACTCATCAGGCCAGCACTTAAAAAACCATCTCGATGTCGGATGTACATGAACCACTCTGTCAGCATCACTAACGCCGTTAATTTTAAACAACTTTCTGATGTCATCCAGTTCTTTGTCAGGAATTTGAATCCGCACGGAGTAATCCATGGCTTCATCAGGCAGAGAAAACAATCTCTGAATAAGGTCCAGATTTTGCATAACCACATGCTTAGAGCCGTCAAGAACAAACCGGTCAGTGTAGATGAGGTTTTTCCCCCACAGGCTTAGCTTGTTTGTGTGCTTTCCTGCCCTTACTTTAGCTCCGCTCATCAGTGATATTATGGCTGCCCTGTCCCCTCCCGTTAAATCTATGGCAACATCAGGGGAAATAGCACTGCGAATGCTCTTTAGAAAGGAAAACTCCCGTGAGTATTTTTTAAGAAACGACAGCCCTTTGATTTTTCTGTTAAATACGATAATATCATCTATGGATGGATGCCCGGACAATACATCCTCTGTGCCTGAGTTTATTAGTGCCGTAATGCGGGCGTTGGGAAATGCTCGCCTAAGCGTGCTAAATACAGGGGAGGTCAGAAGCACATCACCAATGTGTCTTAGCTTAATTACCAGAATTGATTTTATGTCTCTATCCATTGTTTTTTCCTTTAATAAACTCCTCAATTAATGATGTAAACTCAAATGAGGCACGCTCTATGCTAAATCCTGCGGCAGTAATGGATGCGCTATTACCCATCTCTGCAGCCTTTGGTATGGCTGCTTTAATTAAATCTGCTAAAGCTTCAGTGTTTAGCGGATCATCTAAGACTGCGCCGTTTATCCCATTTTCAATGAGTTCAGATACCCCGTTTGTCTTAGTTGTAATGACAGGTAGACCCGATGCCATTGCTTCAAGGGAGGCGTTACTAAAGGGATCATACAGGGTTGGAAGGACAAAAATATCCCCTGCGGCATAAACCCTTTCTATCGCTTTTACAGGACCTGAAAAAATACACCGCTCCATAATGCCAAGCTTTTTGGAAAGCCGTTTATACTTTGCAATGTCACCCTTCCCTGCCACTAAAACCCTGATGTCATCGTTAATTAAAGAAACCGCATGAAGCAGTGTCGGAAGCCCTTTTCGCTCATACCCAGAGCCAACAAACACCACAACAGGCACACTGTCAGAAATTCCCAGCTCCTGTCTTAATGCGGCTCTATAGATGTCTCTGTTGTCTTTATTAAATCTCTTAAGGTCAACGCCATTATATAAAACCCTGATTTTTTCAGCACTGATACCGTAGTCAGCAATAATATCCTGTTTTACCATATTGGAATTTGCAACAATAACCGGAGTTTTTTTTAAGCACTCTTTTTCAATGTTCAAAATAGCTCTGTGATTTGGATTTATCTTAAAAGAAAACCTCCTGAGTGGATTTTCTATAACCGCTCTGCGTTTAAGCCACGTGCTGTGACAGCCATCCCCTGCCCTGTATATGTCCTGAGTGGTTGTGCGCTCAAAGCTAACTGTACAATCAAACTTCAGATTTGCAATTAGTTTTTTCACACTCCGGTTAAACGACAATGCTGAACAGAGCGGGTTAACTGGAACTTTGTAAAAAGACACACCCTCTGTTTGCCTCCAGTCTCTGGTGAGCACGGATATTTCATATCCCTCTGATATTAGGCGGCTGCAGAGGGTTTGCAGGTAGTTTTCAGCACCGCCAAATGGATCAAAGCGTTTTCTTATGAAGGCTATTTTCATCGTTAAGCCGGTAAATATGAGTGTTCATTGTAGTGCATCAATAAAGCCGCAACAATTATAACATATTGTCATTGACATGTATTAAAAAGAAGTGTTAGCATTTAATTAGTAGTGAAAATCAGTATAAATGTACGGAGTGAATTAGAATAGCAAAAAGAAGGGAGTGGTGAACTGTGGATTCAGATAATAGTGCTAAGGACAGAGCAATTCCGATGGTAGAGGAGCTGTTGAAGCGCGAAAGCAGTTACTGTCAAAAAAAGCCGGAGGACCGGTCTTGTGAAGAACTTATTATTATGCTTATTCAAGCAGACATATCTAAAAGAGTCTATGCTAACTATGAACCAAGGCTAAAAAAATGGATGACACATTTAGATAAAAATTTAACACGGTATCTGGTGAAACATTTTTGACAGATGAAATTAAAAAGAACGATGATGTTGATAAACTTGATCAATCCAAACCTGAAAGTAGTGCTAAAAATGTAGTACAGGAGCTCTCTTCGCGAAGCTCGATGTTAATTCAAGGCTTAAGTGGCTTTAACCCAATACACCCTATAATTGAAAAATTTACTACAAACCATGTTGATAAATTTCTTGACTATAGCCGTGAAAGCGATAAAGAGATTTACAAATTACAGAGTTCCAACAGATGGTTCCATCTGGCATATGCTTTCCTTATATTAATCTTTCTGGTATTTTTAATAACCTTCCTTGCAAATACCAATAAAGAGCTTTTGAGTGATATTTTGAAAATATTGCTTATTTTTGTTGGCGGTTTTGGAAGCGGCTACGGATTCAAAGCATACAAAGACAAAAAAGAATAAATCCTCTGTTCAACTTTTTAAGATTATTCCTTCAAATGCAATCTTTCATAAGCATAGGTTCAAACATAGGTGACAGGAAGGCTAATTGCACAAGGGCTGTGCAATTGTTAAACTCAAACGATATAGTGGTTAAAGCAGTGTCAGGCATGTATGAAACCAAACCGTGGGGAGTAACATCGCAGCCGGATTTTATAAATATGTGTGTCGAGATTGAAACCACCCTTCAGCCGACTGAACTTCTGGCTGTTCTTAAAGAGATAGAAAAAATCATGGGGCGCAAGGAGTCTGCCAGATGGGGGCCTCGTGTTATAGACCTTGACATCGTGTTTTATGGGCAGGAGATAATAAACACCCAAAACCTGCAAATCCCACATCCTCACATGCACGAAAGGGATTTCGTACTAATACCGCTTTCTGAGCTTGCACCACGTATGCTGCACCCGGTATTAAATAAGACAGTGGAGGAATTACTCAGGCAGCTTTAACAAATTTACCGAAGTTTTCAAGAATTTTAAGACCGTGTGCCTGGCTCTTTTCTGGATGAAACTGCATAGCAAACACATTGTCTTTCCACACCATTGAAGTAAACTCCACGCCATATGGAGTTACTCCGGAAATTATAGATTGGTCCTCCGGGGAGACATAATATGAGTGGACAAAATAAAAATAGCTGCCATCTTCTATGCCTTCAAAAAGCGGCGGCTTTTTCTTAAACGATACAACATTCCAGCCCATGTGAGGAATTTTAAGGTCTTTATCTTTAAATCTGACAACTTTACCCTTAAAAACTCCCAGTCCTGTTGAGTTACCAAACTCCTCGGACTCTGTAAAAAGCAACTGAAGCCCCAGACATATACCGAGAAACGGTTTTCCTTTTTCAATTGATCGTTTTATAGTTTCAATAAGATCGAGATTTTGCAGATTTACCATACAATCCCTGAAAGCGCCAACTCCTGGAATTACCACCCCCGCAGCATTGTCAATATCACTTGATTTGCTGGTGACAATCGCTTCAATACCAACTTTCAGAAACCCCTTCTGCACACTTCTGAGATTTCCCATGCCGTAATCCAATATAGCTATCATCTCTCTCCCACTATGATAATCTAACAAGCCGCATCAAAGCAAGTGCTAAATCTCAATGCGCTAATGGCAATATACAACTTTAAAAATATTTCTTAATAATACCATTAAGGTAGTCCTCTAAAAAAGAATCCTCCGCTTTACAGAAAGAATCATATAGATTTTTAGATATCTTAAGAAACAGATCAAGCAGGATTGGATCAAAGTGTGTTAATCTCTCAGACTCTAAAATGCTGACAGTGTGTTCGTAAGTGAACGGTTCTTTGTATGGCCTTTTTGAAGTAAGCGCATCAAAGACATCTGCAATAGCAAATATCCTGGCATTGAACGGTATGCTGTCGCCACTTAAACCGGATAAATAACCAGAACCATCAAGTTTTTCGTGGTGGTATTGAACCACATCAACAGAGTCCCTAAGCCAGGTATATTTACCAACAATATCCACGCCGTGATGCACATGCGTTTTCATAATTTCAAACTCATCGTCGGTGAGTTTCCCGGGCTTTAATAAAATATTGTCAGATATTGCAATCTTTCCAATATCGTGAAGAAATGAGCCCTTGATTAAGCTCCTTAAATTATCCTTACTAAGCCCGGCAATTTCTCCAAGTTTAACAGAGTATATGGTTACCCGGTAATTATGAATATTGGTATCACTGTCCCGTTTTGCAATAGCACTGCCAAGAGCAACAAGCATTCCAATGTTTGCCTCAGACAGATCAGTTGAAAGTTTAATCAAATCCTTATTCATTACAATTATTATTGGATAGAGTATGGCAGTGGTTGCAAACACACATATAACCACAAGCAAAAGAGAACCTACTATTAAATCCACAATTGCTTTCATTGTGTTTTCGCCAACTTTATAAATGCCTTCAAAGTAACCTGCAATCGAACCGTCAGGTCCTTTTAGAGGTACAAATACCTGCAAAAAAATCGTACCTGAAACATACAGCCGCTTATAACTGACTGTGTCTCTGAATTGATGAGCCGCATGTTCCCTATTAGCCGCCTTTTCATATCGCTCTACGGTAACAGCATCCGGAGACATTACCTCTACAACTTTCTTTTTGTTCCTGTCGTACAATTCAACTACAATGAAATGCCCCATCTCTATGTGCTTGTGCATGGAATTGGCCAGAGATTGTTTACACTCAGCTTTATCACAATTCAGGTATTCCAATTGAGTTTTATCATGAACCAGTGGTTTTGACTCTCTTTCGGCGAGGTTAGTAACCAATTCGTCAATGCTCTCAAGTTTAATAAAAAACACTATAGCTCCCAATATCAGAGAAAGAATAATCCATCCTGCCGTGAGCCTTATAATAAGTTTTAAATGAATGCTTTTCTGAGTTCTAAATGTTTTTGCCATTAGTGTTATTATATCAGTGTTAAGAGTTTATATCTATTGCTTTTTTGTTATATTCGATAATGTTTAATAAAGGAGGTGTTTTATGAAAGCAAAAGATATTATGGAGGTGGTGTGCCAATCTATAACCCACTCTGATACCATAAAGACAGCGATAAGAAAGATGTTGTGCTCCAGAGGTGCTGAGGGAATAACCAGAGTAAGAGGACTCCATGTTGTGGACGATGATGGACAACTCATTGGAATGCTAAGTATGATAAATATCTTAAAGGCAGTACACCCAAACTATATGGAATTAGGGGAGGATTTAAGTGCATTTACCTGGGATGGTATGCTTGAAACACTTGTGAAAAAAATTGCCGATATGCCAGTTAGCAATATAATGAGTAAAACCACGCTTTATGTAGAGGAAAATGCCCCGCTTATGAAATGCCTGGACATTTTGTTAAAACACAATGTCAGAAGACTTCCTGTAGTAAATGGCCAAAATCAGGTTATTGGTATTATACATATACGAGACTTGTACAATGTAGTAATAAAGACTCTGTTAGATGACGAGTGGGGAGGTAAATGATGCATGAAACAGCTGCACCCCCAGCGTCTGCCGGGGGTTTTGTTTTCTGGGCATCTACGATAATTTTTATTGCGGCTTATGCGGTAATAATGTCTGAGAAAATCCATAAAACTGTTGTAGCCATAGTTGGTGCCTCACTTATCCTAATTCTTGGGATATTAACTCAGCACGAGGCATTTAACGTCGAGGAGCTCGGTGTGGACTGGAACGTGATTTTTCTTCTTATTTCTATGATGATAATAATTAACCTTATGCGGCCTACCGGTTTTTTTGAATACATTGCAATTAAAGGCGCCCGTCTTGGAAAAGGCAACCCCATCCGGATAATGATAATTTTTTCAGTAGTCACTGCAGTGATAAGTGCATTTTTAGACAATGTTACCACGGTTTTACTAATAACACCGGTTACTATTCTTATAGCGGACGCATTAGATGTGGATCCGGTGCCATTTCTTATCATGGAGGCTATCGCATCCAATATCGGAGGAACAGCAACGCTCATAGGGGATCCGCCAAACATCATGATTGCCTCAAAAGCAAAATTTGTTTTTATGGATTTTATCGTACATCTCACTCCAATAATTGTTTTAATTATGGTTGTGCTAGTTGTCGTAATAAAAATAGTATTTGGCAATAAACTTAAGACTACGGATGAAAAGAGACAAAGAATACTTCAAATGAATGAAAACGATGCCATCAAAGACCCAGCCATGCTCAAAAAATCTCTGTTTGTGTTAGCACTTGTGCTCACAGGGTTTGTTTTTCACGGTAAACTTCACTATGAACCGGCAACGATAGCGCTTTTTGGCGCCGGACTTCTGCTCTTACTGTCAAAAGTCCGTGAGCCGCACCACATACTTGCGGAGGTTGAATGGCCTGAGATTTTCTTTTTTATAGGGCTTTTTATATTAGTCGGAGGCGTGGTAAAGGGCGGTCTTGTTAATTTCCTGTCACTTAAAATGCTTGCGCTTACTCACGGAAATCTTTTTGGTACGAGTATGGTGGTTTTATGGTTTTCAGCAATAGCATCGGCAATTATTGATAACATTCCTTTTGTTGCCACAATGAATCCCCTGATAATTGACATGGCACATCAACTTTGGCCAAATCTTGACGGCGTTGCACTTGTTCAACACAAAGACCTGATGCCTGTGTGGTGGTCGCTGGCACTGGGAGCGTGTCTGGGAGGTAACGGCACAGCTATCGGCGCCACAGCCAATGTTATCGTGGTCGGAATGGCTGAAAAGGCAGGACGAAAGATTTCTTTTATACGCTTTCTCGCTTATGGATTTCCAATTATGATTCTGACCGTTTTTATATCTATGATGTATATTTGGCTACGGTACTATCTTTTATAGATGACACACTATTTGCCTTAACAAGAGTAAATCAGCTACAATAGACAGCATGTTAGAGGATTATCTCAGTAAGATGAAAGGCAAGGCTGTTTCACCTGCAAGGGTGAGTATGTCAGAGGTTGTCTGGTCATGGACAGGGGCGTTTCTGGGTATTTTGGCAGTAGCCTATATCAGCTATAACATTATAGCTGGTACCGGTTTTACGATGATAATAGGCTCATTTGGGGCATCTGCGGTATTAATCTACGGAGCAATAAAGAGCCCTCTTGCTCAACCCAGAAATCTGATAGGCGGCCATGTAATTTCAGCCATAATCGGCGTCACATGTTATAAGTTGTTTCATATCCACATGTGGTTAGCAGCTCCGCTAGCTGTTGCAACAGCTATTGCTGTCATGCACATGACACGCACTCTTCATCCTCCGGGTGGTGCAACTGCTCTGATAGCAGTAATTGGCGGCAAAACTGTAAATGATCTTGGGTTTATGTATGCTCTGGTGCCTGCAGGTGCAGGAGCTGTTATTATGCTTATTATCGCACTTATAGTAAATAATATTCCAAAAACAAGAAACTACCCGGAATACTGGTTTTAGTGTGATTGTTTTCTTACCGGCAGTAAAAGTGGTAAAATACAGTTTAAATTGAGTGAGCTTACGTTATGTACGTGGGGGACTTAAGGATGCAGTCAGATGATGAGCAGCCAACAGAGGAGGCAATTGTGCGTCTTGTTAAAAAGCTTCAGGAGCAGTTTGAGAAAAGTACACAGCTTGATGCTGCTATAATGAAAAACCTTGAGCAACTTATAAAAAACCACAAGGAAGCTGGTCAATGAAATTCGGCTACCCAATGTACAGCCATAAACTATATTATTGCTTTTTTCTTTATAATAAATAAGCGGGAATGCCCGCACTGAGGAGCACCTGGAGGAACTTTGATGGAAAGAATACCTATGACACCCGATGGCTACAAAAAGCTTAAAGATGAACTGGACAGACTTCTAAAGGTGGACAGGCCGCAAAACATAAAAGACATAGCCACGGCAAGGGCACACGGTGATCTGTCTGAAAACGCCGAGTACCATGCAGCTCGGGAAAAGCAGTCTTTCTTAGAGGGCAGAATTCAGGAGCTTCAGTCAAAAACCGCTATGGCACAGGTAATAGACCCATCAAAAGTCAAACATGACAAGGTTGCTTTTGGCGCTAAGGTTAAGCTCTTTGATCTTGAAACAGATGAGGAGAAGGAATACTTTCTTGTCGGCCCGGATGAGACGGATGTAAAAGACGGGAAAATATCCATCACATCTCCGGTTGCAAAAGCGCTTCTTGGTAAAGAGGTCGGGGATGAGGTTACAATTAAGGCACCTGCAAAGACTTTCAAGTACGAGGTGGTTGAAATCATCTTTGAATAGCACTTTTTATGTAATATACATTGATTTGTATTTCCCAATATGATATTATCAACGAGGCGTCAGTCAGCCTGAATGATGAGTGTGAGGGGAGATAACATTATGTATAGTGTTGAAATAAGCCGCAGTAATCCGGGATGTTTTCTGTTTTTAATAGATCAGTCTGGCTCTATGGGTGACCCCTTTGGCGGAAACCCAACGCTCTTAAAAAGCCACGGTGTCGCTGATGCTGTTAACAGGCTTCTTTCCAATCTCGTCATTAAATGCTCTAAAGACGACGGCATCAGAAACTATTTTGAGGTGGGCGTCATTGGCTATGGAAATCCGGATGTCTCCTCTGCTTTTATGGGGACGCTTGCCGGGCGTGAGCTTGTAAAAATAGAGGAAATCGGCAACAATCCTCTTAGAATAGAAGAGCGCCTCCAGCAAATATCCGCAGCCGATGGCGAGACAGTTCAAAAGAGCGTAAAATTCCCCGTCTGGATTGAACCCCTCGCCCGTAATGGCACGCCAATGTGCAAGGCTTTTGACACGGCTCGCTCTATTTTAGAAAGATGGATAGCCTTGAACCTTAATAGCTATCCCCCGATTATTATAAATATCACAGACGGCGATGCCACTGATGGTAACCCCATCCCGTATGCACGCGACCTCATGCGCCTTAATACAAATGACGGCAACGTGCTGCTTTTTAACATTCATATCTCTAATCAACACTCAGTGCCAATTATATATCCCGATAAAGCCCCCACTATCTCAGACCAGTACGCCGCTCTTTTGTTTGAAATATCAAGTCTCCTGCCTGATACCTTTATTACCGCAGCCCTTAACGACGGCTATGCCGTTAATCAGCAAAGCAGAGGGTTTGGGTTCAACGCTGACCTTATTTCCCTGATTAATTTTATTGATATAGGAACCAGAGTCGGAATGTTACGATAGGACATCTCTATTATGAAGTTTTTACCTTTGTCCTCAGTCAAAAAGAGAAATGCTGTTTTTTTCAATAAATTCATTATGGATTTCCACAACTATTACACCCCAAAAAACGGCAACTCGATGGAGGATTACGAGGATGCCTGCGCTTATAGTGAAGAGAGTCTGTGTTTTTGTCTGTCCGATGGCGCTACGGAATCTCCGTTTTCTAAAGAGCTGGCAACTTTGCTTGTTAACAACTTTGTACGCCAGCCAATTCCCAATGATAATTTAAAACAGGCTCTGCTTCATACTGTCATTCAGTCTCAACCCCTCTGGCACGATATACTGAAGGACAAACAGCTCCCGTGGTATGCAGAGCAAAAAATATCCACAGGCTCACATGCCACTTTTACAGGGCTTCGCCTTACCGTACTCCCTGCCAAATCCCTTAAAGACAAACTGAAAAGGGTTGTCAAAATCAAATGGGAAACTGTTGGGGTTGGAGATTCTTGTTTTTTTATCGTACGCAATGATGAATTATTTAAAGCCTTTCCTATTGGCAAAGTTGAGGACTTTAATAACACGCCTCCGCTTATCTCAAGCATTGAGCCACTGACAGAAGAGAACATTGCTTATGACTCAGGGATTATTCAAAAAGGCGACAAACTGTATCTAATGACAGATGCCATAGCGCTGTGGTTTTTAAAGTCCTCCATAAACGGCGATAAACCATGGGATACGCTCCAGAGTATTGACAGCATGGAGACCTTTATCTCCTTTGTTGATACACTGAGAGCCGGCAAAGAAATTAAAAATGACGACGTATCCTGCATAATGATGAACTTTAAGCCCTGAAATTATGAAGAAATACCCTCTCCCTGACCAATACAACAAGGCGGTTCAAAACCCCGAACTGTGTTTCACAGACCCAGAGCTAAGAGCCGGCGCTATCGAATTAAACAAACTAGGGCTTCCCTTTGTAAGATGCGGTAATTTCTCCTCCGTATATAAAATCATACTGCCGGATAAGGAACTTGCTGTAAAGTGTTTTTTTAATTACTACACGGATATAAAGTACCGTTACGAACGCATTTCTGAATACCTTCATACGATCAACTCTCCGTATTTTATAGATTTCCAGTATCAGGAGGATGGAATCAGGGTTAATGGGAAAAACTATCCGCTGCTTTCTATGGGCTGGATTACCGGCACATCGTTCGACAAATATATAGAGGAGTGTATAAAAACCGGAGACACCGGCAAAATTACCGCTCTCAGAGACTCCTTTGTTTCCATGTGCAGGCAGTTGAGAAAGGATAAGACTGCTCACGGAGACCTTCAACACGCAAACATCATAGTGACCCCAGGTGGGCTTAAACTCATAGATTACGACGGTATGTATGTGGCCTCTGTGACACTTACGCAAAGTAACGAGGTAGGGCACCCTAACTACCAGCACCCTAAAAGGACCCGCTTCCACTACAGTGAGACGATGGATAACTTCAGCGTCATGGTTATTCATACCGCACTAACGGCGTTAATCTATAAACCTGCTCTGTGGGAGAGGTATTTTAATGGCGATAACCTGATTTTTTCTGAAAAAGATTTTTCTAACACTAACCAATCCCCGCTGTTTAGGGAACTGCTCTCCTCGGATGTACTTAAAACACAGGTCACGGTGCTTGCTAAAACCTGTCTGCTGCCTTGTGAAAAATCACCGGATTTTTTATCACTTTTGAATGCTGACGGCTCAATCAACACCGGCCTTCTGCCAGAGGAAATACAGATACAACCGGAAAGCGTAAGTCCTGTAAGTACCAGCCATATTCCCTCAGCTTCAGGCGATATGACAATTTGTCCAAACTGCAAAAGCGCTCAAAACGCAATTGGAATTTTCTGTAACAGTTGCGGCTATTCGCTGATAAACGAAAAACCCCCTCAATTGATAACCATTCAACCCGCTAAGCAGTTTAAATTCCCAAAATTTAAAACTATAGCGCTTTATTTTTTGGTGTTTTCTTTAGTCCTGTTTCTGTACGATAACACAAAAACAGGGCCTGTCAAAAAAATTACTTTTGATGATGTTTTAACCATCGCAGAACAAATTTTTGCTAAGGGTAAAATGGAAAAACTCACAAAGGCTATTGAGGCAGACCCGGTTAATCCCTCCTCATACTATCAAAGAGCAATGGAGTATGTTAAAGCCGGAAACTACGACAAAGCTATAGAGGATTTTACAAAGGTTTTGAAGTATGAACCTCAAAATGCTAAGGCATACTTTAATCGCGGTGTGGCATTCGGCATGCTTGGGTTTCACAAAGAAGCTGTCTCAGACTACATCGAGGCCGCAAAACTTGGCCTTAAACCCGCTCAGGATTTCCTTGACTCTAAAAATATCGCATGGAAACCGGACAGCAGTAAAGAGCTAAAATAAGGAATTTTTAAAAAGATTAATCTTTGTTATGTACTACACTAAAAAAATTTTCTTTTTAAAATAATGCCGTTTATGTTAATATTAACGTTGTGACTTAAAAAGAATTCTAAAAAAAGAAAAAATCATGTTGACAACAAATATAAAAAACTATATAATTATCAATTCTATGCAAAGCAGACATTAAAAATGTATGCAGGAACAGGTAAATAACGTCTATGGAGAGGTTCCCGAGCGGCCAAAGGGGACGGGCTGTAAACCCGTTGACTCAGTCTTCGGAGGTCCGAATCCTCCCCTCTCCATTTATTTGCGGGAGTAGCTCAGTGGTAGAGCGTCAGCCTTCCAAGCTGAGGGCCGCGGGTTCGAATCCCGTTTCCCGCTCTGAATCAGGGCTTTTTGCCCATGTAGCTCAGTCGGCAGAGCACATCCTTGGTAAGGATGAGGTCACCGGTTCGATTCCGGTCATGGGCTTCAGTTTATACGATACAGACGGTTGGTTTAATAGAGATAACTACTAAGGAGGTAGAGAAGAGATGGCAAAGGCTAAGTTTGAAAGGACAAAGCCGCACGTCAATGTTGGCACGATAGGGCACGTTGACCACGGTAAGACAACACTGACGGCGACGATAACCAAGGTGTTGGCAATGAAGGGGCAGGCGAAGTTTACAGCCTACGATCAGATAGATAATGCACCGGAGGAAAAGGCAAGAGGTATAACAATAGCAACGGCGCACGTTGAGTACGAGACGGACAACAGGCACTATGCGCATGTGGACTGTCCTGGGCATGCTGACTATGTAAAGAACATGATAACCGGGGCGGCACAGATGGATGGAGCAATCCTAGTGGTGAGTGCCGCTGATGGCCCTATGCCGCAGACGAGGGAGCACATCTTGTTGGCACGGCAGGTGGGAGTGCCCTGTATAGTGGTGTTTATGAATAAGACAGACATGGTGGATGACCCTGAGCTCATTGAGCTGGTGGAGCTTGAGATACGAGAGCTGCTCAGCAAGTATGGGTTTCCCGGGGATGAGATACCGATAGTAAAGGGCAGTGCGTTAAAGGCAATAGAGAGCACGGCAACAGAGCCGTCAGCGCCCGAGTACAAGTGTATAGCGGAACTGATGGATGCGGTGGATGCGTATGTACCACAGCCACAGAGGCCGTTGGATAAGCCATTTTTGATGCCGATAGAGGATGTATTTTCAATAAGCGGCAGAGGGACGGTAGTAACAGGCAGAGTGGAGCGTGGCATAGTCAAAGTGGGTGAGGATGTAGAGATAGTGGGGATATCAGCCACAAGAAAGTCGGTAGTGACCGGGGTGGAGATGTTTAGGAAACTTCTTGATGAGGGGCGAGCCGGAGATAACATAGGAGCGCTTTTAAGAGGAGTGGGCAAAGATGAGGTAGAAAGGGGCCAGGTGTTAGCGAAACCTGGCAGCATAACGCCGCACACTAAGTTTAAGGCAGAGGCATATGTGTTGACAAAGGAGGAGGGCGGCAGACATACGCCGTTTTTTAAGGGATACAGGCCGCAGTTTTACTTCAGGACGACAGATGTGACAGGAGTGTGTGAGCTGCCAGAGGGAGTGGAGATGGTAATGCCTGGTGATAACATAAGCATAAAAGTGGAGTTAATAGCGCCGATAGCAATGGAAAAGGAACTGCGTTTTGCAATCCGTGAGGGTGGCAGAACAGTTGGTGCCGGTGTTGTTACAGAGGTTTTGGAGTGATTACGATATGAGAGATATAATACTGCTTCAATGCACAGAGTGTAAGAGTAAGAACTATGCAACAAGAAAAAACAAGAAGAACACGACCGATAAGATCGTGCTAAAGAAGTATTGCAAATTTGACCGTCGCCACACAGACCATAAGGAGACGAAATCCTAATTGAATAAAAACGGTTCTTTGCACAGGCCAGTAGCTCTAACGGTAGAGCGTCGGTCTCCAAAACCGAGGGCTGGGGGTTCGAATCCCTCCTGGCCTGCCAGTGTTATTGCATGTGGGGTACACAACCCTCTTCAAAAAGCTGTGTATGTGTGTTTGTTGTGAATAAAAGGTAAGGAATAAGGAAATGGTTGAAAGAATTAAAGCATTTTTAAAAGAGGTAAAGATAGAAACAAAGAAGGTTGTGTTTCCAGGCCGTGAGGAGTTGATAGGCTCTACATGGGTAGTGGTGATATTTGTTATAATAGTGTCGTTTTTCTTAGGCATTGTTGATTTAGGCTTGACAAAAATGATGCAAAATTTGATAAGGTAGGCAGATGGCTAAACAGTGGTACGTAGTGCACACGTATTCGGGATACGAGGAAAAGGTGAAATTGTCTATAGAAGACAAGGTTGAGCGTGCAGGGCTGCAAGAACAGATAAGCCGCGTGCTGATTCCCACCGAACGTGTCGTAGAAATCAGAAGGGGCAAAAAGACCGAGAGTGATAAGAAGTTCTACCCAGGCTATATCCTTGTTGAAATGCAGCTTAATGATGAAACATGGCACATGGTAAAAACAATCCCCAGAGTGACAGGTTTTGTAGGCGGCCAGCACCCCGTGTCGCTTCCCCCTGAGGAGGTGGAGGTTATCCTTCAGCAGCAGGAAAAGGGTGTCGGCACAGAGGTCAAGATGCAGTACGAAAAGGGTGAAAACGTGAGAATCGTTGACGGCCCGTTTTCTAACTTTAACGGATATGTTGATGAGATTGATATGGACCACGGCAGGCTTAAAGTCATGGTCAGCATATTTGGGCGGCAGACGCCTGTTGAGTTAAATTTCTATCAGGTGGAAAAGGCCTGATTACATCAATGAGATAAAGATAACCGAGGAGGAGTAACAATATATGGCAAAAGAAGTAAAAGCAATGGTGAAAATCCAGATAAATGCTGGTAAGGCGAACCCGGCGCCGCCCATAGGGCCAGCACTAGGCCCGCATGGGGTTAACATAATGGATTTCTGTAAGCAGTTTAACGCTAAAACTCAGACTATGGGGGAAACTATTGTCCCCGTTGTCCTGACCATATACAAAGACAGAACCTTTACATTTATAACAAAAACACCCCCTGCCTCAGAGCTTGTGAAAAAAGCTGCCGGTATCATCAAAGGCTCAAGCGTTCCCAACAAAGAAAAGGTAGGCAAAATTACTATGGAGCAGGTCAGGGAGATTGCAAAGACCAAGATGCCCGACCTAAATGCCTATGGAGTGGAGGAGGGCGTTAGGATTATAAGCGGCACAGCCCGCAGCATGGGTGTTGATATCATAGGATAACGCCATGTAGCAGTCAGAAGCATAACGAGGCGGCAAGGAGAAAGCGACGCCTCCCCTTACAGGGGATTCCCCTTTAGGGGAGACGTTGAGGAGCTTTTGAGGATGCCAACGAAGTTAGGCGATAGAATGCTGCTTGGTATAAGGGTTCTTTAGGAGGACTACTGATGGGTAAGAAGTACGAGTTAGTAAAAAGTAAGGTGGAGCCCAAAGAGCTCACGCTTGAGGATGCCATAGAGGCCCTTAAGTCGCTTAAGTATGTTAAGTTTGACGAAACGGTGGATATTGCCCTGAACCTTGGGGTTGATCCTAGAAAAAGCGACCAAATGGTCAGAGGCTTTGTGGTGCTTCCGCATGGAACAGGGAAAACAGTGAAAGTGCTTGTGTTTGCTAAGGGTGAAAAGCAAAAAGAGGCAACCGATGCCGGTGCTGATTTTGTAGGGGCTGAGGACATGATTGAAAAGATTCAGAAGGGATGGCTTGATTTTGATAAAGCTGTGGCAACTCCGGATGTTATGGGAGCTGTCGGTAAGCTTGGTAAGCTGCTTGGCCCGCGCGGGCTTATGCCTAACCCAAAATCCGGCAGTGTGACTTTTGACGTAGCCAAGGCCGTTAAAGAGATAAAGGCTGGTAAGGTTGACTACAGAGTGGAGAAAGCGGGCATTATTCATATGCCGGTAGGAAAACTCTCCTTCAGCACGACATCTCTTGTGGAAAATATCAAAACGGCAGTTGACTCTGTCATTAAGGCAAAGCCTCAGACAAGCAAAGGGAAATATTTAAAAAGGCTCGTGGTTACCTCTACGATGGGCCCGGGTCTAAAGGTGGATTTCAACTCCGTAACATTAACAAGAATTTGAGTTTAAAACGGTCGGAGACGACAGGTACTGCGCTGTTTAATGGGATGAATATATCCTGCCTGTTGAGACTGGATGGTCAAAAAGCCCTCACAGGTGCCCGATAGGGCCAATGTGTGTGTTCCAGCCAAAGTCTCCTGCTGTAAATTCTTTTAAAAAGAAGGAACTGATATGAACAAACAGGAAAAAGAAGTGGTAGTGTCCGAATTAAAGGACAAATTCAGCCGCTCAAAGTCCGTTGTGTTTACAAACTACACTGGGATGACTGTGGCTGATCTATCGGACTTACGGGTTAATTTACGAAAGAGCAATATTGAGTACAAGGTGGTTAAAAACACTCTTGCCAAATTAGCCTGCGAGGGAACGGCCATTGAAAGCACTAAGAGCATTTTTACCGGCCCTGTTGGGTTGGCTATTGGCTACGATGATCCAATATCGGTCTCAAAGCGGGTGTTTGAGTACGCTAAGGGTAACGACAAGTTTAAGGTCTTAAACGGTTTTGTTGAGGGGCGGGTTTTTGACGCAAAGGATTTAAAGAAGATATCGGAGCTTCCACCCCGCGAGGTATTACTTTCTCAGGTGGCAGGTTGCATGTCTGCGCCCGCAACTAAAATGGCATCTCTTCTTGATGCAACAGTAAGTAGAATGGTTAACGCGCTAAATGCGCTAAAAGACAAAAAAACAAATTAAAACGGAGACTATGATTATCTCTGAAAAATATTCCTTTGAGGAGGCAAAATTAAGATGGCTTCAGTAACAAAAGAGCAGGTGTTTGAGTTTTTTGACAATATGACAATCCTTCAGATGTCGGAATTTATCAAGGAGTTTGAGGAAAGATACGGTGTAACGGCACAGGCTGCGGTAGCAGTAGCGGCAGCCCCGGCAGCGGCAGAGGCAGCTCCGGTTGAGGAAAAGACCAGCTTTGACGCAATACTGGCCTCGGTTGGCGACAAGAAGATTCAGGTAATAAAAGTGGTAAGAGAGCTTACCGGTCTTGGGCTTAAAGAGGCAAAAGAGCTTGTTGATACAGCTCCTAAGGAAATAAAAACCGGAGTGTCCAAAGAAGAGGCTGAAAACATCAAGGCCAAAGTAGAGGAGCAGGGAGCTAAAGTAGAAATCAAGTAGCGAATATTCCCATTGGCTGTTATATCCTACATAAAATACAGGCTTTTTCCTCACAACTGAAGGATTAAAAGCCCCGATAAAAAAACTTAAGGAGTAACATGGCAAGGGCACAAAGACAAGAAAGGGTTAACCTGGGTAAGGTTGCCAGGGTACTTGATGTACCCTATTTAATAGAAATACAGAGAAGATCGTATGAGGTATTTTTACAGAAAGAGCTAACGCATGAACTGAGAAAAAATGCAGGGCTGGAGTCTGCTTTTAGAAGCGTCTTTCCCATTGTAGATTACAACGAGACCGCCTCTGTTGAGTATCTGGGCTACTATCTTCTTGAGCCGAAGTACAGGGTCAGGGAGTGTGTCCATAAGGGACTTACCTATTCAGCGCCGATAAAAATCCGGGTCAGGCTGAATCTGTGGGAAACCCCGGAGGATGGCAAAAAGGTAGAAGACGACAAGAAAATGCTTAAAGAGTCCCGTGAAGAGGAGGTCTATATAGGGGAGATTCCCCTTATGACTGACACTGGCTCATTTGTAATAAACGGGATAGAACGTGTCATTGTAAGTCAGCTTCACCGTTCACCAGGAGTGTTTTTTAACACTGACAAAACAAAAACCCACACAAGTGGCCGGCTACTCTACACCGCAAGGGTTATTCCCTCCAGAGGTTCATGGCTGGACTTTGAGTTTGACACTAAAGACATTCTATACGTTCGTATTGACAGAAGAAAGAAGCTGCCGGCAACCATTGTGCTAAAGGCACTGGGTTATAAGAATGAAGACCTGCTAAAGATATTCTATCCGATAGAGACGATAAAGATACTTGGCAGAAATGAATTCAGCCGTAAAGTGTCTTCAATACTCTCTGGCAACAAGGCAAGCACTACTATTTTAGACCCTAAGAGCAAAGGCACACTGCTTGTAAAAGAGGGTGCAAAAATCACAAAAGCAGCCATCAAACGCCTTCAAAACGCTGGAATTGAGGAGATCCCGATTCTAAGGGATGAGGTCATAGGGCGCTACAGCCTAAACGACGTGGTTGACCCTGAAACTGGTGAAATCATCGTGGAGGGTAATGAGGTTATCACAGAGGACAATCTTAACAAAATTCTTTCTCTGCCGATAGAAACTCTTGATTTGCTTTTCATTGATAATGTCCGCTACCTGTCCTCACTGAGGGATACCCTTTTGATGGATAAGATAAACACCAAAGAGGATGCCCTAATAGAGATATACAAAAAGATGAGACCCGGTGAGCCTCCTACTCTTGAGGCATCTAAAGCACTGTTTGCCGGTTTGTTTTTTGACGAAAAACGCTATGACCTTTCCCCGGTAGGCAGGCTTAAGGTCAATAAACGGCTTGGTCTTGACACCCCCATGGATAACACGGTTCTTACCGATAACGACATTATTGAAATCATAAAGTACCTGCTTGCGCTAAGAACCGGCCAGGGCGAGGTGGATGACATTGACCATCTCGGCAACCGGCGGGTAAGAAGCGTGGGCGAGCTGCTTGAAAACCAGTTCCGCATAGGACTGATACGGATGGAACGCGCCATTAAGGAAAAAATGATGATCATAGACATAAAAGATATAATGCCTCATGACATCATAAACGCAAAACCCGTGATGGCAGCGGTTAAGGAGTTCTTTGGCTCAAGCCAGTTGAGCCAGTTTATGGACCAGACCAATCCGCTTTCTGAAATAACCCATAAAAGAAGGCTATCGGCTCTTGGCCCTGGAGGACTTACCCGTGAGCGCGTTGGATTTGAAGTTAGAGACGTTCATCCAACCCACTACGGCAGAATCTGCCCGATTGAGACCCCTGAGGGCCCAAACATCGGGTTAATTGTCTCACTGGCCAGCTATGCCCGTATTAACGAGTACGGATTTCTTGAAGCCCCCTACAGAAAGGTGGTTAACGGCAGAGTGACAGGAGAGATTTTGTTTCTTTCCGCCATAGAGGGTGAGAAATTTGTAATAGCAGAGGCGACATCTCCTTTTGATAAGGACGGGCATCTGATAGGAGAGGCGATTTCGGCAAGAATCGCGGGCGACTTAAAAATATTCACCCCTGCAGAGATTAGCTACATGGATGTCTCCCCAAAACAGATAGTGGGTGTTTCAGCCTCACTGATACCGTTTCTGGAAAACGATGACGCTAACCGTGCTCTTATGGGCTCTAACATGCAAAGACAGGCAGTCCCCCTGACCTATACGGAGTCTCCAATTGTGGGAACCGGTATGGAGTTTGTTGCGGCAAGGGACTCAGGAGCTTGCATTACGGCACGGCGGTCGGGAACTGTGGAAAGTTTGGATTCTAACAGAATAGTGATAAGGGTGGCGGATGAGGGGGGGGTGGATATCTATAATTTGGTTAAATTCACACGTTCCAATCAAGCCACTTGTATAAATCAGCGCCCGATAGTGGAGGTGGGTGCAAAGGTTACTGCCGGGGATGTGATAGGCGACGGGCCATCAACGGATATGGGAGAGCTGGCGCTGGGGAAAAACGTGCTTGTTGCATTTATGCCCTGGGGCGGCTACAATTTTGAGGATGCCATCCTGTTAAGTGAACGGCTTGTAAAAGACGATGTCTTTACATCGGTGCACATAGAGGAGTTTGAAGTCGAGGCAAGAGACACAAAGCTTGGCCCTGAGGAAATCACCAGAGATATTCCTAATGTCGGTGAAGATTCACTGGCCAATCTTGACGAAAGCGGAGTCATTTACGTTGGGGCTGAGGTAAAACCCGGTGATATTCTGGTCGGTAAGATAACCCCCAAGGGTGAGACTCAATTGACTCCGGAGGAAAAGCTCCTTCGAGCGATATTTGGTGAAAAAGCTGAGGAGGTTAAGGAAAGCTGTCTTTACGTTCCTCCAGGCATTAAGGGCACAGTGGTGGATGTTAAAGTATTTACACGGCGCGGAATAAAAAAGGATGCCAGAGCCAAAGCTCTGGAAGATGATGAGATACGGGGACTTCAGAGGGATT
The DNA here is from genome assembly GCA_015233895.1 of Nitrospirota bacterium. NCBI lineage: Bacteria > Pseudomonadati > Nitrospirota > Nitrospirota bacterium. The sequence goes on from JADFXG010000001.1 coordinate 83,779, forward strand.
TTGAAGAGGAGACCCGGATAGTCAGTCAGGAGCTCTACAATAAGGTAAGAAAACTGCTGCAAGGTAAGATAGTCCTTGAGGATGTAAAGGATCAGTCAAACAAAGAGTTTATCTGTAAGAGCGGTGACATTTTGGACACTAAAATGCTGGAAGCGTTATGGGATAAGAAGATAGTGCGCCTGAGCGTTGACGATGAGCATGTCACTAATGAGATAGAGGAGCTCAACAAGAAGGTTAAAGACTACCTGAAAAATCTCCAGGTACGGTATGACGAACGAATAGAGAGATTGAAAAAGGGAGACGAACTGCCCCCCGGAGTCAATAAACTCATAAAGGTCTATATTGCTATGAAGCGTAAGATACAGGTCGGGGATAAGATGGCAGGGCGGCATGGCAACAAGGGTGTTGTAGCTATGGTGCTTCCTGAGGATGACATGCCCTACTTGCCCGATGGTACGCCGGTAGAAGTGGTGTTAAACCCGCTTGGTGTGCCCTCAAGAATGAACGTTGGCCAGATACTTGAAACACACCTTGGTATGGCCGCAAACGCTCTTGGTATAAAAGTGGCAACTCCAGTTTTTGAAGGCGCCACTGAAGAGGACATACGCGAGATGTTAAAGAAAGGCGGGCTTTCTGAAACAGGCCAGTCAATCCTCTGTGACGGTAAAACCGGCGAGGCCTTTGAACGCCCGGTTACGGTAGGGTATATGTACATGTTAAAGCTCCATCACCTGGTAGAGGACAAGATACATGCCCGTTCCATAGGGCCGTACTCGCTTGTGACTCAACAGCCTCTGGGCGGCAAGGCACAGTTTGGCGGTCAAAGGCTCGGTGAAATGGAGGTGTGGGCTCTTGAAGCGTACGGAGCCTCCTACACCCTTCAGGAGTACTTAACAGTTAAAAGCGATGATGTCAGTGGCAGGGCTAAAATGTACGAGGCAATTGTTAAGGGCGATGCCACCCTTGACCCGGGAGTGCCGGAGTCGTTCCACGTACTTATAAAGGAGCTTCAGAGCCTTTGTCTTGATGTTGAACTTCTTGAGAAAAAGAACAAGGGGGGATAAACTTGTCAGAATCTATGTTTGGTATGTACCACGAACCGAAGAGCCAGAAGGAGTTTGATGCCGTAAGGATAATGCTGGCTTCGCCGGAGAGAATCAGAGAGTGGTCGTTTGGAGAGGTCAAAAAACCTGAGACAATAAATTACAGGACTTTTAAGCCTGAAAAGGACGGGCTCTTCTGTGCCAAAATTTTTGGGCCGGTAAAAGACTGGGAGTGTATTTGCGGAAAGTATAAGAGAATGAAACATCGCGGCGTGGTGTGCGATAAGTGCGGCGTCGAGGTTATACACGCAAAGGTAAGGCGAGAACGTCTTGCTCACATAGAGCTCTGTACTCCGGTTGCTCATATATGGTTTTTAAAGGGTGTTCCCAGCCGCATAGGGCTGCTTTTGGATATGACTATGAAAAACCTTGAAAAAGTCCTCTACTTTGAAAGTTATGTGGTAATTGACCCAGGGGACACCCCCCTTAAGGAAAAACAAGTTCTCACAGAGGATGAGTACAAGAAAAACAGCATGGAGCTTGGTAACAGGTTTAAGGCAGGTATGGGAGCCGAGGCTATCAAAGAGCTGCTAAAGAAGGTGGAGTTGGTCTCCCTTGATACCGAACTTAAGATGAAAATCCATGAGGTCACATCCATTGGGATAAAAAAACGTATCACTAAGCGTCTGAAAATTGTTGAGGATTTCATATCCAGCGGCAACAAGCCGGAGTGGATGATTCTTGACGTAATCCCTGTACTTCCCCCTGATTTAAGGCCTCTTGTGCCGCTTCAGGGAGGCAGATTCGCCACCAGTGATTTAAATGACCTCTACCGCAGGGTTATAAACAGAAACAACAGGCTAAAGCGTTTAATGGAACTAAAAGCGCCAAGCGTTATAGTTAAAAACGAAAAACGAATGCTTCAGGAATCGGTGGACTCCCTGTTTGATAACACAAAAGGGGCTAAGGTACCCAAAGGTTCAACCAAACGATCCCTTAAATCCCTTAGCGACATGATAAAGGGTAAGCAGGGGCGTTTCAGACAAAACCTTCTGGGTAAACGTGTTGATTACTCCGGGCGTTCGGTTATCGTTGTAGGCCCTGACCTTAAACTCCACCAGTGCGGAATACCCAAGCTTATGGCACTTGAGCTTTTTAAGCCTTTTGTTTTCAACAAACTTGAGGATAAAGGATATGTCACGACAATAAAACAGGCGAAAAAGTTTGTTGAGATGGAACGCCCTGAGGTCTGGGATGCCCTTGAAGATGTTATCAAAGAGCATCCGGTTCTTTTAAACAGGGCGCCGACCTTGCACAGGCTTGGCATACAGGCCTTTGACCCTGTGCTTATAGAGGGAAAAGCTATAAAGCTGCACCCTCTTGTCTGTACATCGTATAATGCAGACTTTGACGGCGATCAGATGGCAGTGCACGTGCCGCTTTCCATTGAGGCACAGGTAGAGGCAAGAGTGCTTATGATGTCTATAAACAATCTGCTCTCTCCGGCAAGCGGAAAGCCCATAGTGCTTCCCACCCAGGATATGGTACTGGGCATCTACTACCTGACCAAGGAAAAGGCTGGGGCAAAGGGTGAGGGCAAGATATTCTCCTCGCCGGATGAGGTGCGTATTGCCTATGACAACACAGTTGTCACTGAACATGCAAAGATAACAGTTTATATAAACGGGGAAAAGATATCAACAACGGTTGGCAGAGTGCTGTTTTATGAGATAGTTCCTGCTGAGGTGCCATTTCAGGAAATCAACCGGGTGCTTACCAAAAAAGAGGTGCAAAAGGTAATAGACTATGCTCATAAGTACGCTGGGAAGAGAAAGACCGTGTTGTTTCTTGATGAACTAAAGAGACTTGGCTTTGAGTATGCGACAAGGTCCGGAATTTCCATCTGTATCTCAGATATGCACGTGCCGTCGAAAAAGCCAGAAATACTCAAAGGCGCTGAGAAAGAAGTCATGGAGGTATATAAACAGTACTCTGATGGTCTTATAACTCAGGGCGAGCGGTACAACAAGGTTATAGATATATGGGCAAATGTAACAGAGAAAGTGGCTGAGGTTATGATGGCAGAGTTGGGAGCTGAGGAGGGCAAAACATTCACACCGGAGGAAATCGAAAAAAGCCGGGCCTTTAACAGCGTCTTTATGATGGCTGACTCAGGAGCCAGAGGCTCTGCGGCACAGATCCGCCAGCTTGCCGGTATGAGAGGCCTTATGGCAAAGCCATCGGGAGAGATCATAGAAACTCCGATTACAGCCAATTTCCGTGAGGGGCTCTCTCCGCTTCAGTACTTTATCTCAACCCACGGCGCTCGTAAGGGATTAGCCGATACGGCTCTAAAAACCGCCAACTCCGGTTATCTTACAAGGAGACTGGTCGATGTGGCCCAGGATGTGATAATTACCGAGGAGGACTGCGGCACTGATGACGGAATTATGATAACTGCCCTTATCGAAGGCGGTGAGATAATACAGCCCCTTGAGGAAAGACTGCTTGGGAGAATCTCTGCTGAGGACATCCGTGACCCTGTAACTAAGGAGATTATTCTGCCACGAAACGGCGACATAGATGAAGAGATGGTTATACGAATAGTTGAGGCCGGTATAGACAGGGTCAAGATTCGTTCCGTGCTGACCTGCCAGACACGCTTTGGTATCTGTATGAACTGCTATGGCAGGGATTTGGCAAGAAACGAGCGGATTCAAATGGCCGAGGCTGTGGGAATCATAGCGGCACAGTCTATCGGAGAGCCAGGAACGCAGCTTACCATGAGAACCTTCCACATCGGTGGTGCTGCTACAAAGATAATTGAGCAGGCAGTCCTTAGCGTTAAGCACTCGGGGACAGTCAAGTTTGTTGATGTTAACTCTGTCATAAACCGTGACGGATTGCACGTGGTAATGAACCGCAACGCTTTTATAGCGGTTGTGGATGAAAGTGGCCGTGAGAGGGAAAAACACAACATCGTGTATGCTGCGAAATTGCTCGTAAAGGATGGCGATAAAGTACAGATCGGGCAAAAGATAGCCGAGTGGGACCCGTATTCCACCTCGATTTTGACTGAGGTTGGAGGACGTGTTGCGTGGGGAGACGTTGAGGAGGGTGTGACGGTTAAGGAACAGGTTGACGAAATAACCGGACTTTCCCATAAACTCATAGTGGACTTTCCTACGCATTTAGACCTGAGGCCAAGAATTTCGATAAAGGATGAGCACGGGAAAGCGACTCTGAAACTCTCCAGCGGCATACCAGCGCGTTACATGCTCCCAGTAGGGTCAAACATTCTGGTAGAAAAAAACGATCTTGTCGCTCCCGGAGATGTTTTAGCGAAAATTCCAAGAGAGACTGTTAAGACAAAGGACATAACCGGAGGTCTTCCCAGAGTTGCCGAATTATTTGAAGCACGTAAACCAAAAGAGCCCACTCTTGTTTCAGAAATAGACGGCGTTGTGGAGTTTGTATCAACACAAAAGGGCTCACGAATGGTTAAAGTGCGCGGCGGGGATGTGGTTAAGGAGTACACAATCCCAAAGGGTAAGCATGTGACGGTTCACGAGGGTGACTGGGTAAAAGCCGGCGAGGCTCTTATGGATGGCGCTGTAAATCCCCATGATATTTTAGACATCCTGGGTCCTACAGAGCTTCAGCGCTATCTTGTGGATGAGGTTCAGAAGGTTTACCGCTTGCAGGGTGTTTCAATTAACGACAAGCACATAGAGATAATCATCCGGCAGATGATGAGAAAGGTGCGCATAGAAGACCCCGGTGACACTGAGCTTATGATAGGCGATCAGGTGGACAGGATGGAGTTTCAGGAGCTAAACGCTGTAATAATGTCTGACGGTAAGAGGCCTGCAATAGGTAAGCCTCTGCTTCTTGGCATAACAAAGGCCTCACTGACTACCTACAGCTGGGTATCTGCAGCATCGTTTCAGGAAACCACACGGGTGCTCACAGACGCGGCCCTTAGCGGCGGAGTGGATGAGTTACGTGGCCTAAAGGAAAATGTCATCATGGGCAAAATAATCCCGTGCGGCACTGGTATGGAAAAGTACAGAAACACGTACGTAAAGCGCGAATCGGATGAAATAAAGAAGGAACTGGAAGTGCAACAGGAAGAGGTGGATGTGCATGATGAACCGGTGTTAGAAACATAATATATTAAGGGAGGGCACTGCCCTCCCTTAAATCCACCCATATCCCCCTAACCCCTGGTTTTTGGCAGCTTTTGGCTGCTGCTTGCTATAAAACGGAGACAATAATGTGATACATCAGCCCGCAGGAGAGTTAAGAAAGCAGCTTATAATATCGGCATCACTGTTATTTGCGATACTGACCACAGGAACATTTGGTTACATGGCTGTAGAGGGATGGAATGCGTTTGATTCTTTTTATATGGTGGTTATAACGCTTGCAACAATTGGTTTTCAGGAAGTTCATCCGCTTAGCAACGAGGGGCGGGCTTTTACGATTTTTTTAATTTTTTCAGGAGTTGGAATATTAGCTTACAATGTCAACGTGGCTTTGCGGGCATTGTTTGAAGGGGAGTTTCAAAAAATCCTCGGGAGGAGGAAGTTGGAAAAAAAGATAAAAGAGATCAAGGATCACTATATAATCTGCGGTTTTGGCAGAATGGGCAGGATAATATGCAAGGAGTTAAGGTCATGCTGGGTGCCTTTTGTCGTCATAGATCAGGAAATTGCAAAACCTGATGAGGATGAGGACTATTTGTTTTTAGCCGGAGATGCAACACACGATGAGGTTTTAAAGATGGCTGGTATAGAGAGAGCAAAGGGAATAGTCTCGGTGTTGTCAACCGATGCGAATAATCTTTTTGTAGTGTTGTCAGCGCGTGTGTTAAATCCATCTTTAAAGATAGTGGCAAGAGCAGTGGAGGAAAGCACTGAATTGAAGCTTCTCAGGGCAGGGGCTGACAGAGTGGTGGCGCCATACAATATAGGAGGGCTTAAGATAGCGCAAACTATACTTAAGCCAGCTGTAGTGGATTTTTTGGAGTTTGCCACTTTAAGCGGTAACATAGCGCTTCAGATGGAGGAGATTCCGGTAAAAGGGACATCGGTGTTTGTAGAAAGAACTGTTGCAGAGACAGAAATTGGAAGAAAGTTTGGCATTATAATAGTAGCCATAAAGCGCTCAGACGGAGAAATGTTGTTTAATCCAACCCATAAAACCATAATCAAAACCGGCGATGTTCTCATAGCCCTTGGAGAGGTAAATAAACTTAACGAGGTAGAAAAGCTTGCGGGTAATTAAACTTCTTACTTGCTAATTCTATTTAAAAGATGATTAAACTTGACAAAAAGACTGCATGTGAATTACCATCATCAGAGAAACATAATCAATCTTTTGAGATTGTAAAAACATATAAACGGAGGAAAACATGGGAACAGTAAAGTACACTGAGCTTGGTCTTGTTAACACCAAAGAGATGTTCAAAAAAGCCATGGAAGGACACTATGCCATTCCGGCTTATAATTTCAATAATCTTGAGCAGCTTCAAGCCATCGTTATTGGATGTGTTGAGTCTAAATCACCAGTTATAGTACAGGTATCAAGCGGAGCAAGAAAGTATGCCAATCAGACACTTTTGCGTTATCTGGCAATGGGTGCGGTACAGATGATGAAAGATATGGGCGGCAATATCCCAATAGCCCTTCACCTTGACCACGGAGACACGTTTGAACTGTGTAAATCATGTGTGGATACTGGTTTTTCCTCAGTAATGATAGACGGCTCTCATCACCCCTATGATGAAAACGTAGCGCTTACTAAAAAAGTTGTTGAATATGCCCATGCCAACAACGTGACGGTAGAGGGAGAGCTTGGCGTGTTAGCCGGTATTGAGGACGATGTGTCGTCAGAGGTCAGCCACTATACAAAGCCTGAAGAGGTTGAGGATTTTGTAAAAAAGACCGGAGTGGACAGTCTTGCTATATCAATTGGAACATCGCATGGAGCATTCAAGTTTAAAGTAAAGCCTGGTGAGGAGCCACCGCCTCTTCGTTTTGATATTTTAGAGGAGGTACAAAAGAGAATACCTGGTTTTCCGATAGTCCTTCACGGCGCATCCTCAGTTATTCAGGAGTACGTGGAAATGATAAATAAGTATGGTGGAAAGATGGATAACGCAGTAGGCGTCTCAGAGGAGCAATTAAGAAGAGCAGCTAGCTCAAACGTTTGCAAGATAAACATAGATAGTGACGGAAGGCTGGCAGTTACTGCAATAATAAGAAAAGTTTTTGCCGAAAAACCTGGAGAGTTTGATCCAAGAAAGTACCTGGGACCGGCCAGAGACGAACTGGTAAAGATGATAAAGTACAAAAACGAAAAAGTGTTAGGAAGCGCCGGTAAGGCTTAGTTTCAAATAAAGAAGGGGAAGGACACTGTCCTTCCCCTTACGTAAATTACATTTTTAGAAAAACTATTGTATTTCCTATTTTAGCTCGTCAAGCAGCCCTTTTACCGCCTCTAACAGTTCCTCAGGGTTTACGGGCTTATCCAAAAACAGCTCAGGGAGCGATATGTATGGTTTTATTTTTGCATCTTTATCGCGGAACTGTTCTATCATCCGTTCTCTTTCAAATAACAGCATTTTACGATAAGATGTAAAGCGCAGGAAAAACTTGTCTATCTTACTATCTACACTATCCAATAGCCCCTGCATCTCTTTTATTATATCCTCGTTATCTATCTCATTTCGCGCCTGCTCAATAAAAGCCATTGCAGAGCTTAATATGATGACGGGTATGTTTCGTAATTCTTTTCTGCTTTTTAAATCCTGTAGGGTACTTATTCCATTTTTCCGTGGCATCATTATATCCAATATAATAATGTCCGGCTTTTCTTCTTTTGCCTTTTTAAATCCCACCTCTCCGTTTTCTGCTAAAAGCACAGAATACCCGTTCTGTTCTAACACTATAGAAAGGAATTTCCTTGCGGCCTCGTCATCATCCACTACCAACACTCGTTTACTCATAACACTCCTCCTTTTGTCTAATTTTTTTTAATTTAATATTTAAACTAATTTGCTTAAAAGCTCCTTTTTAGCAAGCGGGAGCTTTATTTGAAACGTTGTACCTTTTCCTATCTCTGAATATACATCCAGTTTTCCGCCATGTTCTTTTATTATTTTCTTTGTTATTGAAAGCCCAAGTCCGTTACCCCTTGAGTGTTTTGTAGAGTAAAACAGGTTATATATGCGTGCGATATCCTCTTGTTTAATACCGCATCCGTTGTCCTCCACCTCTATGACGGCACAGCTCTCGCCTGTAAAATGAGTGCGCACAGCCACCCGTCCAAATTCACAGTCATCTGCTGTGAATATCTTATCTTTACAAGCATCCACGGCATTAGAAAGCAGATTCAGGACGGCAGTGTGAAGAGCATATTGATCAAACAACACATCGGGCAGTGTTTCATCAGTTTCAGCAGTTATCTCAACAGGTTTGCTCTCTGTAGAAGTGTGCTTGACTTCATAAGATTTGACAATTTCATTTATCAGTGTGTTTAGTGAGCCAGGCTTTAACTGAAGCTTATTAAACCGGGACAGACTAAGCAGATCGGACGTAAGAGTTTCCATTCTGGAAATACCAATTTTCGTTATATCCCAGCCCTGTTTTACCAAATCCACATTATTGCTTTTCAGTGCAGAATCTATTAAGTATTTGCCGCCTTTAAGTGCATTAAGAATGTTCTTGGCACCGTGCATTATCTGCGATATTGCAAGTCCCATTGCTGCCTGTTGTGCCTGTTGAGCGGCTATTTTTTCTGCCTCAAGCCGTTTTTGAAATTCCTCGGCAAGCGCCTTGCCAGCTTTCTCTAAATCCATGATGTCTCTGTAAGAGCGCAGGCAGGTAATAAGCGCTGTATATAACTTTTGTATGGTTAGATCGCTCTTTTCCAAAAATCCGTTAATATCATAATCAACGATTACTGACTTTTCAGGAGCAATACCGGGCTGCCCGGTTCTTAACAAAATCCTTACGTAACGATTTTTTAACTCATCCCTGATGTACTTAACAAGATTTAAGCCTGCAAGATCATCCTCCATGACCACATCAAGAAGTATAACAGCTGTGTCTGCGTTATCGCATAGAATCAACTTTGCCTGAGCAGCAGAAAATGCAAACAGAAGTTCTAACTCCTTGTCCTGAAAAACAAAACCTGCAAGCGCCGACTTTGTAGCCCTCTGAAGCTCAGCGTCATCATCTACAACTAACACTTTCCAGAAATCTCTGACAGTGCCAGCCTCTCCGGCTCTGTCATCCTCCTCAAAAAACGAATATGCATCTTCTGTGTCTTTCATAATCAATTCTCTTTAATTAAGCCGCGGCGGCGGCACAATAAGTCAGGAGACCTCCTTCGGTATAGTAATAACAAAAGTGGTTCCATCACCCTCCACACTCTCACAGTATATATCGCCTTTCAGCGTCTGTGCAACTATATTATAAACAATATGCAAACCAAGCCCGCTGTTACCGCCCTTACGGTTAGTTGTAAAAAAGGGATCAAAGATTTTACCCAGAGTACCCTCCGGAATCCCTTTACCATTGTCTTTAAACATTAAGACCACGTTATTGAAGTTTTCTATAATGCTAATGTTGATTGTTCCATTAAAATCCTCGTTAAACGCATGTATAAACGAATTCATTATAAGATTGGTCATTATCTGAGCGATAGCTCCGGGATAGTTATCCAGCTCTATCTCTCTGTCGCAATGAATGTGTATCTTATGTGGAGTTTTTTTGATCATAGGTTTTAAACTCATGATAATCTCCTCCACGTACTCCTTAAGTTTAAATATGCGCCTCTGGTGGCTTGTCTGGTCGCCTGACACCATCTTAAAACTCTTTACCATAGCGGAGGAACGCAGAAGATTTTTAACGATAATATCACTGTCCTCTAAAGCTACATCAAAATACTGCTCTATTTTAGACTTTGAGAGCTTGTTGCCATGAAATAATTGATGAACCTCACGGGTTTTTTCCTGCAGGTGTGAGGCTGAGAGGACGCTGGAACCGATAGGGGTATTTATCTCATGCGCCACCCCTGAGACAAGCTGTCCAAGGGCTGCCATTTTTTCCGACTGTATAATTTTCTCGGTACTGAGTTTTAGCATATAGTTTGTTTGTTTTAGCTCCTCAAGAAGGCGTATCTGTTTTTCCTCAGCCTCTTTTCGCTCAGAAGTATCATTAAAGACGACAACAGCACCAACTAATTGTTGATTTTCATCAAAGATTGGCGTTGACACATATTCTACAGGAAAACTTGAGCCGTCCTTTCTCCAAAACACTTTATCATTAACACGGTAAACGACTCCGTCTTTAAAAGTCTTATGAATGTGGCAATCGCTATCGGTACAGTTTGAGAAGTCAGGGTAATTATGGTGAATGATGCTGTGGTTGTGCTTTCCAAGCAGCTCCCCCGGAGTCCATCCGAGCATCTTAGCGGCAGCTGGGTTTAAAAACGAAATCATTCCGTTACTGTTAAGCCCGTAAATCCCCTCACCGGCAGAGTTTAGTATCAGTTCGTGTTGTATCTTTAGTTTAACTAACGCCTCCTCTGCACCCCTTCTGGCTATAATGCCGGCAAGTGTGTTTGAAACAGCAGTTAAAAACTCCTCTTCTATATGAGCCTTTTTATGTCCATCCTTTAAGTACAGGTTAAATATGCCGAGAAGCTTACCCTCAAGTTTTATAGGTACACAAAAATGCCCGTGTTGAGTCATTTTATCAAAAGTAATGTCATGTCTGTCATCTATACAATCTGCAAAAACCGTCTTACTGATGGCTGCTGCCCTGCCGCAAAGACATTTGCCAAACGGCACCTCATTACAGGCTATCAGGAGCTCCTCTGAAAAACCCTTTTGAACCTTTAACTGCAAAACTTCAGCATTTTCTTTGACAAGAAAAATTGCCCCCTTAGATTCAAATTTTAACCATGGCAAAGTTATGATTGTTTCTAAAATCCTGTCCATTTGCTCAGTGAGGGAAATCGGTTCAAGTGAAATTCTCAGGATGGTGTTTAGTACGCTCTGGATTTGATACTGAAACACATGGTCTTTTTCAACCATGTTGTTATATAGTGCTATCTTTATAGCAGCATAAAGAGCGCTGTCATGGAATGGTTTTAAGATATAGCCGTAGGGGTTTGTTCTTTCAACCCGCCTGAGTATTGCCTCATCGGCATATGCGGTAAGATAAATTACTGGGATGTTGTACTTTTCCCTTATTCGCTTTGACGTCTCTATGCCGTCAATATCCCCCTCGATGTTAATATCCATCAAAATTAAATCCGGGGGTGTTTCCTCAACGATTGCAATGGCATCAACTCCGGTACTTACTGTGGCTGCAACCTTATAGCCCCAGCCCTGAAGCAAATTCCTAATATGCAGTGATACCACCGCCTCATTATCCACTACAAGAATACTCTTTTTCAGCATGATACCTATTATATAATAAATCTGTTCTTTTAGTAATAATATTAAAAGAGCCGCAGCATAAACATTTGGTCGCTCACCGGCGAAAGGACACTCGGTAACTAAACAACAGTGCTTTGTATGAGCCGCTGTATTTTCGTAATATGAGATATAAGCTACCCTCCCCTTTCTGCCCGTAGTCGTCAGGACAGAAAGAGAGAGGGCTCTTAATCTAAGCTTCCAGTTCAACCTTTACTACTATAGCAATTCTATATAAAGCTGTTAAAATCAACAGCCCTATTGACCATATGCCTGCAGTCACTAATAACTCATTTAACGTTGGCCAATACTCAGTAATCTTCTCAAGCGGATTTGGCACAAACCCTCCAATAACAAAACCAAACCCTTTGTCAATCCACAGTGATACATGCACGAAGATGCAAGCAATAACCAGTGTTACCTGATTCGTACGTGTAGCTGGTATCAACAGCATGAAAACCGCAGTTATGGCTAGCAATGTTGAAAACCACATCAATGGAATCAATTTTCCGTGGCTTTCAAGGCCAAAATACAGATACTTGAATGACTGCATATGACCCGGTATGTGGCTATAAAAAGCTGTAAAAAGCTCTAACCCTACAAAGAATATGCTAACAATCAAGGCATAAGTAACTATCGTTACAAGTCCCTTTATTGCTCTGTCTCCCGGATCAAACTTAGTTATTTTTTTAATTAAAAGACACAATAGCACCAACAAGGCAGGACCACTGGCAAATGCTGAAGAGAGGAATCGAACCGCCATAATTGCTGATAACCAAAAATGCCTTGCCGGCAAACCTGCATACAGAAAAGCCGTTACAGTGTGAATGCTAAAGGCCCACGGTATGGATAAAAATACAAGCGGTTTTATCCACTTTGGCGGGTGGACTAATTTGTAATGTGCGCTTAGTGACACCCATCCAACGACAATGTTAAGCATCAGATAACCGCTTAATACAATCATGTCCCAGAACATTACAGAGTTAGGGGTTGGGTGGAGAATTACGTTAAGGATACGTGTGGGCTGGCCCATATCAACAAAAATAAATAGCATACACATTATAACAGAAGGGATCGCCAGAAATTCACCTAATATTGTTATTCTGCCAAATCTCTTAAAATCGTGCAAATAGTATGGCAATACAACCATAACTGCAGATGCCGCCACACCTACAAAGAAGGTGAATTGGGCTATATAAAAACCCCATGAAACATCACGGCTCATACCGGTTAGGCCTAAACCATAGTGATACTGTCTTATGTAGCATGCGACGCCTACAAGGATTACCGCCAGTAAAAAGCATATCCAGGCCCAGTAATATTTACTGCCTGACAGAGCCTTTTCAATCATTTTTAGCTACCTCCTATTACATAATAGACACCAGGGAACGTACCTAAGTCAGGTTTGCGGGTGATAGTGAATTTGGAGCGGAGAGTTTTTCTGACATTAGAATTCTCATCCTTTAAGTCTCCAAAAATAAGTGCACCATTTGAGGCCTCAACGCAAGCAGGCAGCTCACCTCTGTATAATCTATCTGCACAGAAATTGCACTTTTCAACCACTCCCTTAGTTCTGGTAGGGTATGAGGGGTTAATGTTTTTTATAAATGGACGCGGATCTCTCCAATTGAAACTCCTTGCTCCATAAGGACATGCAGCCATACAAAACCTGCACCCAATACAGCGGTGGTAGTCCATAACAACTAAACCGTCTTCACGTTTAAAAGTTGCCTTTGTGGGACACACCCTGACACAGGGCGGATTATCACAGTTGTTACACAGGACTAAAAATTTCATTTTTTCTATGCTTTCGGTCAAATAGCCGTTATAACTATCAGGAAAGGCGTTCTCATATTTCTCAGCCCATATCCACTTTATCTCATGCTTTTCACTTTCCATCTGCGGTATATTATGGGTCTTGTTACATGCTTCTATACATTTGTTGTAACTTTCCTCAGTTGGGAAGGCTTTCATATCCACTACCATAGCCCATCTTTTAGCAGACTTAGCCATACCTTCTTTAAGCTCAGGTGAGGCTTCAAGTTCACCGGGAGCTAAAACCTTAAACAGCGGCGAACCTAAAAGTCCTAAAAGTCCTGTTGCTCCGGCTGCTTTTAGAAATTGTCTTCTATCTATACTCATAACTTGTTCTCCTTCTGAGCAACATGACAATCCCAGCAATAGACACTCACAGAGGCATATGTGTGGCATCTGTCGCAAAACTCACTCTTGTTTGAGTGACAATGCAAACATGTTAATTGAAGGCTTTTTTCATACATTACACCATCAATTTTGCCGAACTCTCTATGGTTGCCGCGGACTACATCATCTCTCCAGCTGTTTAGTATCTTCATGTGTTCATGTCTCATTTGCTCTTTTGGCAGTATGCACTGCTTAACAGTCATGTTGTCTATGACTGGGGTATTTAGCTTTACATTTACATCTGTCGGAGTCTTTACCTTATTATAGATAAAGGGAAAGCTGACAATTACAATAAAAACAACTAACACATAGATTATCTTGTTTTTGTCAGACATCTTCACTATCCTCCTTTGCATCACCGTCCTCAGCTCCTGAAAGCGGTTCACCCCTTAGATCAGTATCCCTGTCATTTTCTCCCTTCATCTTCAAGGCATTAGCAAGGAGTTCTGTAACTCCTATTACCTTAACTCCTGGCACCCAGTAGTCCATAAGGGTGGTCAGAGCTGCCCTGTCAATGGCGCATATACAGGCGAGCATATTAACATCGTATTTATTTTTCACATGCTTAACGGCATTTGCCCTCGGAAAACCGCCACGTAAGCGCAGCTCCATGTTTTCAGAGGCATTAAGGCCTGAGCCGCTGCCGCAACAAAAGGTCTTTTCACGGATTGTGTTTTCTGGCATCTCAAAGAAGTTATTGCATACCTTATTTATAATGTAGCGCGGCTCTTCTAAAAGCCCCATACCTCTTGACGGGTTACAGGAGTCGTGAAAGGTTACTTTGTAGTGGTCGTTTCTTGACGGGTCAATTTCAAGCTTGTTATGTTTTAAGAGGTCTGCTGTAAACTCTGAGATATGAACCATCTTTGTAGAGGCAGCATTTTCAAACACAGTACCGGTAATTGGGGAAACCGGAACCTGTAGAAAATCTGCCGGCCCGTTCCATGTATCCATGTACTGGTTTAGCACTCTCCACATGTGTCCGCACTCTCCGCCCAGTATCCACTTTACACCTAACCGCTTTGCCTCGGCATATATCTTTGAGTTTAGCCTTTTGCCCATTTCGTTTGACGTAAATGACCCGAAATTGCCACCCTCAGAAGCATAAGTGCTCCATGTGTAGTCAAGGCCTAACTCATGAAACAGCATTAAATAGCCCATGCAGGTATATGTACCTGGGTCGGCAAACAGGTCTCCTGATGGAGTTACAAATAGTATCTCAGCACCTTTTCTGTTAAAGGTCGGTTCTATTTTGATGCCTGTAATTTCCTCTATTTCATCTAACAGGAACTCAACACTGCTTGTGATAGTGTGGGGCTCAAGGCCAAGGTGGTTACCTTTCATGTAGCAATTAGCCACAGGACCAGCTATCCATTCGATGTTTAACCCTAACAGGTTAAGAAGCTCACGGGCTATCATTGTAATCTCAGCAGTGTCTATGCCATACGGACAAAACACGGAACACCTGCGGCATTCCGTGCACTGAAAGAAATAGTACCACCACTCCTTCAGCACATCCTCGGTAAGTTCCCTTGCCCCTGCAATCTTGCCCAGTATCTTACCAGCCGTTGTAAATTCCCTGCGATAAACAGACCTGAGCAGCTCAGCCCTCAGCACCGGCATATTTTTAGGGTCACCCGTGCCAAGAAAGAAATGGCACTTGTCAGCACATGCGCCACACCTTACACATATATCCATAAAGATGTGAAATGAACGGTATTTTTCAAGCCTTTCCGCCATTCCTTTTAGTACAATTTCCTGCCAGTTATCGGGTAGCTTCCAATCCGCCTCCGCTGACGACCACTTTCTTGGGTTTGGAAAGCCTACAGTTTTAAGACTGTTTTCGCTGGCACCATGACAGTACATACCTTTCCTCATTTGTACCGAAACAGACATCCAGTCCTCCTCAGGAGGCATATAATTTATCTTGGACAATTCATCTGGTTTTAAATTTGACATACCTACTCCTTTTCCAATGGCAGACCAACTGTCTTCATTTTATCCCTGAAATCATCTTCATACTCTTCATAAGTATGAACTTTAACAGGATAGTTCCACGGGTTTATGTGTCTAATCCTACGGCTGTTGTTAGGCATATTTCGTGTGGGGCTCAAAAATACGCCAGCAGCGTGCATTAACTTACTGAAAGGGAAATAGGCCAATAGAACACTCACTAAGAATAAGTGTATGTAGAATATTAGTCCTAAATCATGCGTAATGGTTGGTTTGAGGCTAAAGAGTCCAACGGTAAAAGCTTTTACAGAGATAATATCTACCTTCAGGATGTACCTCATTATCATCCCGGTTGTAGCAATAAAGAGAATCAGTAACAAAGGGAAATGATCATTAGGCAGAGAGAAATAGCTCACCTGAGGTATAACAACCCTTCTGAAAAACAAGTATGTAGCGGAAATCAGCAAAATCAATCCTGTCCAATACAAAACCGGTACACCTAACTGCATAAGGCCGTCCATGCCCTCAACTAAAGAAAGCGCCGATGGAATGGGATCCAGAAACAATCTTAAGTGTCTTACCAGCACTATAAGGAATGACCAATGAAACGCAAGGCCACCCAACCAAAGCCACTTGCTGGACTGGTGAATTAGGCGTCCTTCATCCTCCTTAAGAGCGGTGCTTGTGTTGCTAAACAGAGAGCGGAAAAGCAACACCTCTAAGGCCATTCTGACAATAACTTCAAGATTGTTTGAGGGATTATCAAACCTGTTTCGTTTAATCCAGGAAAAAGATTTCTGTTGCCCGCTTGTGGTTGGGATACAGAAAGGAACTGCTGAGCGCCCCCACTTCAATATACGCAGAACAACCCCTACCACAAAAATGATAAAGGCTGTATAAGGTATC
Source organism: Nitrospirota bacterium (assembly GCA_015233895.1). Lineage (NCBI taxonomy): Bacteria > Pseudomonadati > Nitrospirota > Nitrospirota bacterium. The sequence continues at coordinate 100,375 of JADFXG010000001.1, forward strand.
ATTACTCCAAAGAGATATTGTAGGTTAAGCATTTCGACACCTACAAAGGCAACTATCACAATGCCCATTACTCCAAGGAAGGGAAGCAAGATTTTCATTTAGACCACCTCCTGTTAGATTTTATACGGTTTTTGCATCTTCAGCGTTTACTCTCTTTGTTAGCATGAAGGTGCTTCTTTTTATTTCATTAACTTTAAGATTGAAAATATCTTCACGGCACTGCATAAAGATATCAAAAGAGATAAGGGTCAATTTGTCTATAGTATCTTCAAAGGCCAATAATTCCTTATATAATTGGTCACCCTTAATATAACTTTTTGTTGCGGTTCTCAGAGCTTGCTTTAATAAAAATATTAATGATATAGCATCAGACGGGTTAGAGTCCTGAACAGCTCTTACCCTGATTATATCATTTAGCAAGACTATAATACGTTCCTGTACCATGTTGTTTAGGAGTTCCTCCAACACTCCTTCTATTGATACCAAAATGCTGTGTCCTATGGGGTTATTAAAGGGATCGTTCTTTTTTTCGAGAAATGCTTTACTCTCTGGTGGATATGTTTGAATTATAAGTGTGTACCAACCGTTTAAAAGGTTACTTTTTTCCTTTACTAATATATCATGCAAATTCATCTCTGTCTCCACTGTACACAGCTATTGCGCCATCAATAAATTCTTCACTAATGTTTACTCCCGATGCGCCTGAGCTTAATGCAATATGCAATAGCTCTTTGCATAAAAATATCTATGTGCTTATTCAGGTCACTTTCTAACCTGAAACTGCTATTTTAACTCCAAAACTCTATGAGATGTATTTATGCATGTATATTACAGTGTTTCCACCTCGTAATCCAACACAACAGCTATGATTATGATATAGTTACATCGGTCTTTTAGCATATTTTGTAAAAAACTCACACTTTCTGCATTGTTTTATTTTTTCTTTAAACTCATCTATCACATTGCCATGGCATAGTGTACCGGTTAATTTCCAGCATTCCTGGCCATTATTATTAATAAATGCAACACAAGCATTCCTTTTTGACTCCTCGCACTTTAAAACATCCCAGCAATTAACGACATCTGACTCTTTGATAAAAACCGGACAAGCAGACCTTTCGTCTTCACTGCATTTTTTAATTTCCCAACAGTTCATTTATCTCTCCTTTGTACACATATTATACAAAAGCTTTGCCTATAACCAACTTTAGCATTAACATATACTTTTGTCAACTGTTTATACATCAATAAAGACATTACCAATACATCTTCAGTGATTCACTATTGCAGACGAGCATAGCTACTTGTAGCTATGCTCGATGTGCATTATGTGTGTGGTTATATGATAACTTAGTACAGACATTTCTTTATTGCTTAACTAGAATAGTCTCTGTGAGAGTCTGTCCTCTGCCTCTGCACACTCTTGCTCTGTAAAGATATCTTTAAACACAGGCAACACTTTGTTGAATATGAACAGGAGGACAAACGGAGCCATTAAAAGCCCAACTGCAGGAATAATCCCCTCTTTAAGTATGTCAAAATTCTTAGATAAAAACGGTATATGAAATTCTAAGAATCCTGCAAAACTTTTGGACATAGACTGTCCGCCTATGACAACATCCCAACGCATCGTAAACACACCCATGAGAACAAGAGAAGCTGCAACAAAAGCCCTCAGCATCGAAAGGCGTGGCAGCACCAGCAAAAAGAAAGGAAGGATCATTCCGCATATCCATTGTACTACTATCATTTTGAAAGCAAAGCGTTTAAACAGCAGCTCGCTCATTATGCCCCAGAACTCCTCTGCCGTGTATGCGTGAAAAACGATGTCTATCCCCTCTAAAAGAAATGCTATCGCTAAAAAGTAAGAGAGCACTTTGCACATACTCTTTATAGGCACAAAACATATAAAGTGCTTCTTGAAAGCCATTCCAGCTATGTAGGTAACAATACAGACAGCAACGCCTGAGATAACCGCTGACATAAGAAAAATGAAAGGCATAAGCGGGGTCTTCCAAAGCGGCACAGTTTTTACCGATCCAAATATGAATCCAACATATCCATGTAGCACACAGGCTGCAGGAATTCCCGCAGTTGCCAGTATTTTCACTATTTTTTCATCAATGTGCAGTGCCTTCTCACTAACATCATAACTGCCCAGAGTCAGTACCTTGTAAAGTAACCCCATCAAACCATTTCTTTCCTGAGCCTGCTTAATGATATAAGGCCTGAAAACAAACCATATCTCAGAAAGCACAATTGACATATATGTTAGATAAATAAATGTAAAGGCTGAAATCGCAGAATAAAAATGCGGCGTCATCATTATATTAATAGACCTTTGCGGCTGTGTCAGGTGTAGGAGAAGCGGGGTAGGCGCCATTATCAAAAGAGCAAGCGAAAACACCAGCGAAAACTTAGCAACTGGTTTAAGCTCATCCTTTCCAAAGACATGATACAACGAGGAAAGCACAAATGCTCCTGCTACAAGACCGGTTAGGTACGGATATATAACAATATGTATTCCCCAGTATATATACTCATTAGGGTATGTAAAAAACTCTTTTACTGTCCAATATGCTCCATGTGCAAGTGTATGCTCATCCATTAACATTCTCCTTTATCTTACGATTTGGTCAAGACCCAAATAAAAAACGTGCGGTTCATTGCCGTACTCAGGTTTTAGCACTGCGACTCTCTTAGAGCTGATTATCTTAAAGACCTCACTATTGGGGTCATTAATATATCCTATTTTCCTTACACCAAAAGCACAGGCGTCTATACAAGCTGTTTGTTTGCCTTTAGTAATTCTGTGGTAGCAGAACGTACACTTATCAGCCGTGTTGGTCACAGGATTAAAAAATCTTGCAAAATACGGACAGTTGGTTATACAGTACCCACACCCGATACACCATGAGCGGTCAACCAAAGAAACGCCGTCCTCTGTCTTATATGTAGCACCAGCCGGACATACCTGCACACATGATGGCTTTTCACACTGGTTACAGAGCTTGGGTACGTAGAACTGCTTAGTTATCTCCTCATCCTTAACCTCATGTCCATAGGGATCATTTGAGGTGAACCCTTCACGTGCGCCCTTAGGCGAGTCTATTATCACATCGCCGTCTTTTAACTGTATGTATCTTTCCACCCATGTGCGTTGTACCTCAGCCTCAAAGGGTATTTCATTTTCCAGCTTACATGCCTTGGCACACATCCCACAGCCAACGCATTTTGTTGTGTCCACAACGAAGGCCCATCTTTTCTTTTCGCTGAATGACCGAACCAAAGATGCCATCGCCTCCGGCTTAAACATCTCAAGAGCGCTTATCGGGATTGCCATACCTGCTACAGTAAGCAGCCCGGCCTTAATAAAATCTCTTCTTGTCACCATTACCTGCAATCTCCTTTGCTTTAGCAAACACAGCTTTTATAGGCTGTCTTTGGGCTATTTAAATCCCGCAGTGTGCACATCGTGGCACGTTACACACTCTATGCCGGCATTGTGGGTCTTTGGGTCTATCATATTAAACTTAATAGTTCCCTTTGAGGACTCAGAATACTCCGCCGGTCTGAATGGCAACTTTGCATGACATCTCTTACAAAGTTCACGCGAGCTGTCCACTCCGATTTCAAGCAGATACTTAAAATCTTCCTTCAGGTCAACTGGGTGCTTCTTGTCTGGCTTTGAAGTCATCACATGGCAGTCCTCACACTGCACCTTCTGGTGCCCTGAGGCTTTTATCTTTTCCACCTTATCAGAGTGGCACTGACCACAGAACTCTTGTCCCATGTACTTTACCGGATAATCCGTCCAGTACTTCTCGTTTTTTAAACTATGCCACTGATACTTGTAGTCACCGCTTTTAGCTGTGAAATCACCTGGCACATAAATTGTCCTGAAGATCAAAAGAAACACCACCGCTCCTACTATCAAAATCACCGGACGCCACGCATGGCTCATTTTCATCTTTCCACTCCTTCTGTTATCAACAGCACTTTGTATATCCTATACTTAACTTTGGGGAGTATAAAACAAAAAAAAATTATTGTCAAGAACTTTTTTTATTTTTTTTAAACTATTTTAAACGACAATTTTTTCGTAAACTTCAAGAAGGGCTTTTCTCATTATTTCAACCGGAGCTGTTGTTTGGGTCCAGAGTTCAAATGCGAGCACTCCCTGCCAAAAGAGCATTCCCAGCCCATTAGCGGCGGGACAGTGCAGGGTTTTGGCTGCTTTAATAAGCGGAGTATCTTTATATATAACGTCACAGACGGTGTGGGAGGCACTAAGAAGCGAAAAATCAAAGGGCGCTGGATCGCCAGGTTTAAGGCCAAGAGGGGTTGCGTTAATGATAACATCGTGGTTTCTTATTGCATCGCAATTTTGTTTTTCTGCAAACACGTTTGAATTTACAGTTTTCAGGTGTGTTGTAAGAGAAGTGAGCTTTGGCACATCAATGTCAAAGATGCTCAATGCGTCGGCCTCTTTGGCAATGTAGTATGTTATGGCTTTAGCAGCGCCTCCAGCCCCCACAACAAACACCTTTTTGCCTTTCAGCGAAATCCCAGCCTCTGTAAGTGATCTCATAAACCCTCTGCCATCTGTGTTATAGCCGATAAGTTTGCCATCTTTGTTTACAATTGTGTTGACAGCCCCTATGAACCTTGCCTCTTCATCTATCTCATCGAGGGCAGCCATAGCTTTTTCCTTATGGGGAACTGTCACATTAGCCCCGGCAAAGTCCATAGCCCTGACGCCATAGACTGCCTTTGCCAGATGATCCGGATGTACGGAAAAACACAGGTAGCAAAAATCCAGCCCCAGATGGCTAAAGGCTGCATTGTGCATGTACGGTGAAAGACTGTGCCCTACCGGATAACCGATAAGGCCTGTAATTTTTGTTTTTGCTGTAATCATGTCGTACTCTCCCCAAGGGCAGATATAAGTCCCTCAAAGGTGGACTCTATTGTTTTAACCTCAACCTTTAGTGCCTCAGAAATAAACTCAACTGTTATATCGTCAAGAAACACGCTTTTCCCGGATTTAAGGGAAACATCCGGTATGAGCAGGATTTCATCACCCTTTATTTGGTCTATCAGTGAGCGCACAATGTCACGTCCTGTAAGAAGGCCGCATACGGTTATGGTATTGCCAAACACATGGTTTTCAACCTGTATGGCCTGTATGTCTATGCCGGTTTTCTTGTTGAGTTTAAGCGTAAATTCCCGGAGGTACGGATAAAACGAAACTCCGGTGTAGGTGATAAATTTTCGCTTTGAAGGGTGCTTAATTGATCTGAAGCGTGAGGCTTTGTGAAGAAATGCCGGTAACATCCCAACTCCGTTTTCTATTTGCGGCAGGTCACCATAGTGTTCAAGAGGCGGAAACTTTATCCCGCTTTTTATATATAGCTCATCTGAGCCATATATGACGGGCTCTCCGTGCTTTTTTATACATTTCTTCTGATGTGACTCTATGATTTCAAGTGCTTTTTGGGCATCCTCTTTGGTGACAGGCTGAATCTTTTTCTTATGAAAAGCCGTCAAGCCCACCGGCACCACTGCTACAGACATAACAAACGGATAGTGTTTCCTTAAATCGCCCAGCGTCCGGTCAAGCTCAGCGCCGTCGTTTATGCCAGGACACAGCACCACCTGTGCATGGAGCTTTATCTTGTTTTTAACAAAAAAATGAATCTCCTTGTTTATGTCGGCAAGTGCTGGATTACCCATAAGTTTGGCTCTGAGAGCGTTGTTTGTGGTGTGCACAGATATATAGAGCGGGCTTAAGCGCTGCTCGATAATTCTCTGTCTGTCATATTCCGTCAAGTTAGAAAGTGTTATGTAATTGCCGTACAGGAAGGAGAGTCTGAAGTCCTCGTCCTTAACGTACAGGGTTTTTCTAAATCCGGCGGGCATCTGAGATACAAAACAGAACTGGCAGCGGTTTTTGCATGTTTTTATCTTAAAGGGCTCAATTTCAACGCCAAGCGGGGCTCCCTCATCTTTTTCAATAAGTTTACCGATGATTTTACCTCGCCGTTTCAGGAGTATATCGAGTGTCTCATCCTGCGCATAAAATGCAAGGTCTAGCCCGTCAGATATCTTATTACCGTTTATGGACACTATCTCGTCTAAGACCCTTATGTCTGAAAGACCAGCCGGAGAGTTGTCCTCTACCGCATGCACTCTGTTACTGACAGATTCACTCATTTGCGTACATAAACCCCTTGTAAAGATAATGGAGCCCTGAGACCACCGTAAGCACAGCCGTCACTATAACAAGCAGCTTAGGGTCGGGAAAAACTCCGCGGAAATTAATTTTTAAAAGCATATACGCTAACAGCACCATCTGAAATGCTATAGCAAATTTGCCATACACAGAGGGCATTATAAAGACCACGTGCCTAACCATGTACAGCAGCCCCCAGCCCACAACTACGATCAAATCCCTGCTGATTATGCAAATTGTCAGCCATGTTGGAATGAACCCGTAAAAAGAAAACAGCACATAAGACGTTATAAGCAAAAACTTATCGGCCGTAGGGTCTAAAAACTTTCCCAGCTGTGTTTGCTTTTTTGTAAGCCGTGCTATCAGCCCGTCAAGAGCATCCGTTATCGAGGCCGCAACAAATATGATGAGTGCCCACCGGTACTGTGCATAGATTAAAAGAGCGGCAAAAAAAGGTATTGCCACTATCCTTAACATAGTCAGGACATTTGGTACATTTAGCACAGCGGTGTTTGGTTTTTCCACCAATGTTTTCCTTTAAACAATAAATTTTTTACTTTACGGAATATTAAAAGGGAAAGAGCCTCCAATATCATAAATCCCTAACCCTTTGTGGCATGCGTGTTCATTTCCCTCTAATGCCGCCAGCATGGCGCTCCCATGGCAGTGCTCTATGCTGAAAGAATAACGTGCAGTTAAATCCAGTGCTTTTTTAACTAAGATGATTGACTGCCGCTTTCTTTTACTAAGAAACTCAACCTGTGCATTGCCTAAAAAAACATAAGCAACTCCCCGCACATCGGAGGTCTTCTTAAAACACCTGAGAGCCCGCGCAAAGTGTTTTTCACTTTCAGAAATCCTGCCCTGCATCAAAGAAAGAACCCCTAAACTCCACACAGTATATGCTGAGCTTACGATGTCATCTATCTGCTCATAAATTTTCAGGGCTTTGTTTAAAAACTTTCTGCTGTCTTGAAACTCACCTGTCATACGCAGTGCATTGCCAATACCGCAAAATGAGTAGGCAACTCCAAAGCGATCTTTTTCTTTTTTGAAAATGGTGTTTGACCTGGTGTAATTGTCAAAAGATGAGGCAAAATCCCCAGCCATTCGCTTTGCCCCGCCTAAGCCGGTATGGCAGTAGCCAACCCCTGAGGTTTCATCTAATTGTTCAAACATCTCTTTGGCACGCTCAAACAATTCAACAGCCTGCCTTATATCACCCGATATTCTGAAAGTTCCAGCCTTTGCCCATAAACAAAAGGCTATGCCGGATTTGTCCGTTTTTTCAATATATCCGGCCTCAGCCTCTTCAATTTTCTGAAGGGCTTCTTTCCATAACCCCAAAGCCCGTAATGCCAGTGCCCATCCCACTATGCTGTCCAGTGCGCTGACAGTGTCGTTAAGTGACATTGAAAGCTCACGCGCCCGTTTGTAATCCTCGGCGGCCTCTGTGAACTTGCCGCTCATCCGCTTACAGTCGGCTAAAGCACAAAGACATCTAAGTCTTGAATCATCCTCATTTTCACACAGTTTTAATGCTTTTTCATAAGCCTTTAGCGCTTTCCCGTACTCTGAGGCATCCGTGTGTTCGGAGGCTTTATCAAGGTATTTTTCTATTTTACTTTGCACCGGTAATAGTCCGAATGTCTGATATAGTTTTTGAATAGTTGCCGGATGTATAAAATGCTGAACCCATGACCACCATGTTTGCTCCGGCATCGGCAATGGTTTTAATGTTTTTGGGCGACACTCCGCCATCAACCTCTATGACAGGGTTTAGGCCACGCTCTTTGAGCATCTCCTTTAGCCGTATTATCTTATTAACCGCTCCCGGAATAAACTTTTGTCCGCCAAATCCCGGGTTTACGCTCATTATAAGCACAAGGTCAACATCGGCAATTATATCCTCAAGCAGAGCAAGAGGGGTAGCAGGGTTAATGGAAACTCCGGCTTTGGCACCCTGTTGTTTTATCCAGTTGATGGTTCGGTGCAGGTGTCTCTCGGCTTCAAGGTGAATAGTTAAGATATCAGCCCCTGCCTCTATAAAGTTGACTACATATCTGTCCGGTTTTTCTATCATAAGGTGAACATCAAGTGGAATAGTTGCCACCTTTTTAATCTGTTCAACGACAAAGTACCCGATAGTTATATTGGGCACAAAGCTGCCATCCATGACGTCAATGTGGAGGTAGTCAGCCCCTGCCGCCTCCGTATCTTTTATTTCCCTGCCCAACTCCAAAAAATCAGCCGACAGTATTGATGGAGCTATTAGTATCATTGTGATTCCCCTTCTTTTTGATCTGGCTGGTGTTCATCAGTAACTACCTCCTCCTCCGCTTGCAAACTGACAGTGTCTCCCCGTTTAACCATAGTGTCCGGCTGAGGTTTCTGGCTGATAATTTTTGAGCCTGAGCCGGAAACTGTTGTTTTAATTCCAATAGTGTCTGCCACTTTATCTGCGTAAGAGGTGGTTTTCCCTATAAAATCCGGGCACAGGTAGGTCTCCACAAATGGACCTGCGCTAACAAGCAGGTCTATTTCAGCAGCGCCCTTTTCCTCTGAGACCGGCCTTTGTGCTATTACTGTGCCTTTTTCCTGAGTATCGGAGTGAACCTCAAGCACCCGGTCTATTTTAGTTTTGTTCTGAGCTGCGGTTTCGTAAGCCTTATCCAAAGTAAGTCCCTTAAGGTCTGAATCAGTAAAGCTCTGTCCCTTACTCATCACAACAGATATGGTTCTACCCTCTTTTATTTTGTTTCCCGCCGGAATATTCTGTTTCATAATCTGTCCGGCCTTCACGGCGTTGCTGTAGTCTTCACCCTCAATTTTCAAAAATAATTTCACTCCGGCTAATATACCTGTAGCTTCTAAAAGACTTTTACCGGTTAAATCCGGTACCGTTATGCTTTTACTTGAGGTAAGAGCGTTAAAAGTAACATACCCTGTAACCAGAGATACAAGGACAAATAACACAAAAAATACAAAAACCCTTAACAACGCTTTCAATGCCGCAACCTCTCAATTTAAACATTCAAGCAACCTACAAATTACAACTTTAGTTTTAAGCTCAAGTCCAATTTTGAATGCTATCATAAAATAATTTTAATTGCAAGTGATTTTTTTTCGTTCGGATTTAAATTGAAAAAATGCAGAGACTTACACCACTGTACCCTCCCCTGCCACTTTTCAATAAATATTAATTTATATTATACTACTGCACCCGTAGGGTTTACCATGAAGAGAGCATAAATATGAAAAAGAGGTGTTTTATGAAATTTGGTGAAATAACAAGATTTATGACGGGGGTTGCAATCCCTGTTTTTTCCATAAAAACGGAGGAAAACTGCGGCATTGGAGATTTTCTTGATTTAATAAAATTTGCACATTTTTGTAAGAAGGCCTCTCTTGACGTTATCCAGATTCTTCCGGTAAATGACACCGGTATGGACGCATCCCCGTATAACGCTCTCAGCGCCTTTGCCCTTCATCCAATCTACATAAGGCTTGAAACACTGGCTGACGGCGATCTCAAGTGGAACGACAGCTTCACAACCGAAATTGCTGCGGCTAAGAAACGCCTTAATGCCCTGCCAAAAGTTGACTACCTTGAGGTGCGATCCTTTAAGGAGGGCATGCTTAAGAAAATCTATCTCTATAACGAAAAGAAAATAAAAGGATCAAAAGAGCTCGCTCAGTGGATTTCTGAAAATAAATGGGTTTTGCCTTATGCCGTCTATCGCGCAATTAAGGACACGTACATGTTTGACACGTGGCTCAACTGGAAAGAAATGAGAGACCCCTCTGAGGCAGATTTAAAACAGTATTGGAAAGAACACGAGACAGAGGTTATGTTTTTTGCATGGGTACAGTTTGAACTGGAAAAACAGCTCGTCATGGCATCAAAAACCATAGAGGAAATGGGGTTGAGACTAAAGGGTGACATCCCTATTTTGATAAATGAAGACAGCGCCGATGTGTGGTATGACAGGAGGCTCTTTGACTTAAAAGGACGTGCAGGCGCTCCCCCTGATATGTTTTCCGATATAGGCCAAAACTGGGGCTTCCCGTGTTATAACTGGGATGTGCTTAAAAAGGAGGACTACAGCTTCTGGCGTGCAAGACTTAAACAAGCAGCTAAGTTCTACCACGCCTACCGTATAGATCACGTGCTTGGGTTTTTCCGCATCTGGCGGATACCGGAAACCGAGTCCTCCGGACGGCTTGGGCACTTTGACCCCTGTGCCTCAATGTCTATCTCCGATATTATGAATGCCGGATTCTCTGCCTATCAAGTGCGCTCTTTTGCCGAACCACTCTTTACAAAATCATATCTTAGAAGTTATTTTGGAAACTCCTCGGAATATGTCATAAGCACCTACTTTAAAGAAGACTCGGACGGTAATTTTTCCTTTAACTCAGCTATCAGTGGAGAGAGAGCTATTCTTGCTTTAAAAGATAATGATGATACTAAAATTAAACTCCTTGATCTTTACCGTGACCGCCTTCTGGTTCAACCCAATGTCCTTGTGGATTCATATCAGCCAACATGGTTATACTACAAAAGCCGGGCGTTTCACAATATGGATGACGGGCAGCGCTACCGTGTGCGTGAGCTGATAGACAGAACTACCGCTCAAAACGAAAAAATATGGGCAGAAAACGCTCTGACGCTTCTTACCATGATGTGTGAAACAACGGATATGCTCGTTTGTGCTGAAGATTTAGGGGCGGTGCCAAAGTGTGTGCCCGGGGTGTTAGAGAAACTTAACATTCTCAGCCTGAGAGTAGAGCGTTGGGCACGGGACTATAATATGGACCCGGCCCCGTACATTGATACCGGAGACTATCCGCGGTTAAGCGTCTGTTCACCCTCAGTTCATGACACATCAGTACTCAGAGGCTGGTGGGAGGAGGGCAATTGGGACAGAAACCAGTACTATAACCTGCTCCATTTGTATGGCGACTGCCCGCATCATCTGACCACGGAGGTTGCCGCCGCTGTAATTAGAAGAAACATGCGCTCTAACTCTATGCTCACCATCTTTCCGCTTCAGGATCTTCTGGCTCTCCATGACGATTTAAGAATGCCACTGCCTGAAGATGAACGCGTCAATGTGCCCGGAACAATCACCACCTCTAACTGGTCATTTAGGATGAAAGACAATGTGGAGCGGCTCCTTAACTATGATAACTATACAAATTACCTCAGAAGTTTTATTGATGAGCGCAGGAACCGCTATTTTTGATATAACATACTAAACTTATGGAAGGATACGCTATATTATGAAACCCCTTGAAAAAACTAAAGGCAAACGTCTGTCTAAAAAAGGCGGACTTGAGATCTTCAGAGGCAGTCCTAACCCGCTTGGCTCAACAGTCAGAACAAACGGTATTAATTTTGCTGTTTTTTCAAAACATGCAACCGACGTCATACTAATTATCTATGCCTCAGGGGAGAGAACGCCCATTGCAGAGATTCCTCTGGACTCACAGTACAATAAGACAGGAGACATCTGGCATGTCTTTATAAAAGGTCTCTACACAATGACCCGGTACGGCTACATAATAGAACGTGACCCTAATGATAATCCCAATGTACACAGATTTTGTTGCGGTAACGTGTTGGCAGACCCTTATGCCAAAGCTCTTTCCGGGTCATCAGACTGGGGTAAACTTTACAAGCGCAGAGGGGATGACACCTCTGATACTCCGTACAATATTCGCCGCTCTATTGTTATAGAGGACGACTTCGACTGGGGCTATGACACACAGTTGAATATTCCCATTAAGGATTCCATAATTTACGAAATGCACGTCAGAGGGTTTACCGTTGACAAGTCCTCTGACGCTAACTGTCCCGGCACGTACAATGGAGTCATAGAGAAAATCCCATATCTTAAAGAGCTCGGCGTTACAGCGCTGGAATTGCTTCCCATAATGGAATTTGAAGAGATTGACTCCGACCGCATTGACCCTCTTACAGGGAGACGGCTTTTCAATTACTGGGGTTATCAGCCGATATCGTTTTTTGCTCCTAAAGCCTCCTACGCATGTGATGGCAGAAACGGAATGCAGGTCAGGGAGTTTAAATCTATGGTTAAGGCCCTTCATGAGGCTGGCATTGAGGTGATTCTGGATGTGGTGTTTAATCATACGGCTGAGGGTAATGAGCGAGGGCCCTCGTTTTCGTTTAAAGGCATTGATAATTGCATCTACTACATAGTGGATCCGGTGACAGGAGATTACCATAATTACTCCGGTTGCGGCAACACGTTAAACTGTAATCATCCGGTTGTAAGAAACATGATTTTAGACTGTCTGCGGTACTGGGTGACGGAGATGCACGTGGATGGTTTCCGGTTTGATTTGGCCTCAATATTAGGGCGGGGACGGGACGGCTCAGTGCTAACAGATCCTCCCTTACTTGAGCGAATAGCGGCTGATCCGATTCTTGCCAACACAAAACTAATAGCCGAGGCGTGGGATGCCGCAGGGTTGTATCAGGTCGGTTCATTTCCAAACTGGGGACGGTGGGCGGAGTGGAACGGTAAGTTCAGAGACGATGTGAGACGCTTTGTAAGAGGAGAGAAGGGGTTTGCTGAGGCAATGATGCTGCGATTGATTGGCTCTCCGGATCTTTATAAGGTAAGCGGACGCGAGCCCTTCCACAGTATAAACTTCATCACGTGCCATGATGGCTTTACGCTAAACGATCTGGTCTCTTATGATTATAAACATAACGAAAGCAATGGTGAGGATAACCGAGACGGAGCAAACGACAACTGGAGCTGGAACTGCGGCTGGGAGGGTGATACTGAGCATTACTCGGTAAACATGCTAAGACGGCGTCAGATGAAAAACTTTGCAGCCATACTGCTTCTTTCCCATGGAGTACCGATGATACTTGCCGGAGATGAACTGATGAGGACTCAGAGGGGTAATAATAATGCCTACTGTCAGGACAACAGGATTAGTTGGATAAATTGGGATTTGTTAGAGGAAAATCCTGACATGTTCAGGTTTTTCAGGGAATTGATAAAATTCCGTAAACAACACAATGTCCTGCGTCCGGAGAGATTCCACTCTGAGGATATCAGTTGGCACGGAGTAGAGGTAAACAAGCCCGACTTTTCACAACATTCACGCACTATAGCGATGTTTATAGCAGGACATGACGCAAGCGGTGATATATATATAATATTAAACAGCTACTACGACTTCCTGAGATTTAACCTGCCAGCGCCTACGTGCTGGAAAAAATGGCACAGACTTATAGATACAAATCTTGAGTCGCCCTGTGATATAATGGATGTGGGTTCGGAGTTTTACATAGAGGAGCAAAACCATTACGTGGTGGCACCCAGATCAGTTGTGGTTTTATTGAGTAAGTAGTGGTAGCAAGCCGAGACAGTTGCAAAAATAACAGGTGTGAGCTGAGTTGTAACAGTAGTGAACATATAAAATAAACGGGTAAAGGTATTCGGGGTTTGAGTAATCCATAGACATATTGACTCAGACAGTGATAATATAACAAAGTAGCATTCAGCAAATGGGCAGGAGGAAGGGCTTTAGTTGAAACTCTCTAAAGAGTTAATATCACGGTTGTTTAGCGAAAAGGCGCTCAGTGACTTAAACCTGAAATCGCCTGTGGTTTTTTCTGTATTTATAGTCATATCCATTTTTATATCCGAGTGGTTTATAATGCTGTTAATCCCGCAAGCAAGAGAGGTGTCTGATTTTGTAAAAAGAACGGTAGGTACGACCTCTCTGATAATATTAATGTTACCAGTCCTGTATTTTTTCCTTTTCAGACCTCTTAAGATTCAAGTTACGGAGTGCTGCAGAGCAAAGCAAAAGCTTCGGCAACTTAATAGCGATCTAAACGTAAAAGTCTGTGAACTGGCTACATCTGAGGAACATTTTAAAACTCTGGTTGAGACCATTCCGGATATTGTTTACAGACTTGATGCTGAGGGCAGATTCACGTATCTCAACAACACTATAGAGAATCTCGGGTTTTCACCTGAGGAACTGATTGGCCAGCATTTCAGTGTAATCGTATCATCAGAGTACGTTGAAAAAGTCAGCAAAGAAAATGTGCTGCCTAAATTAACCGGAGTTAAAACCGGAGACAGGGAAGCTCCCAAACTATTTGACGAAAGAAGGTCAGGCCCAAGGAGCACAACCGGACTTGAAGTTCGCATTATGAGAAAATGCGCCGATAACGATGAAACCAAAAATGCCGACCGTATGATAGCTGAGATAAACAGTTCAGGTGTCTATGATGTGGATTGTACAACGATGAGAAAAGAACATTCAGGTACAATAGGAATAATTAAACCGTTGGTTTCTGATACAATTGGCACAGTTGGTGTAATAAGGGATATAACGGTAAGGAAAAAAGCTGAAGAGGCGTTGATTGAAGCTGTTAGACAGTTTAAAATGATTTCTGACGGCATCCCGTCTCTTATCTGGATGTCTGACATTGATGGCGGTTGCACTTATGTCAACAAGCAGTGGCAGGAGTTTACCGGCAAATACATAGATGATGATTTAGGGGAGTGTCTAAAAGAGTCCTTACATCCGGATGATTTAGAAAGAACGAGGGAGGTCTATGCTTATGCCTTTAAAAACTCAAAACCCTTTGAAGTAGAGTTCAGACTGATAAGATATGACGGGGTGTATGTTTGCTTTTTAAACAAGGGAGTGCCATTTACTCTGCCTGATGAAAAATTCTCAGGCTATATCGGACTATGTACTGACATAAGCGCAAGGAAAGCGGCTGAGGAAGAGCTTAAGGAAAAAACAATACAGCTTGAGAATTTAAATCAAAACCTGAATGCACGAGTTATAGAGGAGGTGGATCGGGGCAGGAGAAATGAACAACTTCTGATTCAACAGTCGAAAATGGCATCGATGGGGGAGATGCTTGCCGCTATAGCGCATCAGTGGAGACAGCCGCTTAATGCCCTTGGTTTGCTGGTTCAGGATATAGAGGATGCTTTCGAATATGGAGAGCTTGACAGCCTCAGTATGTCAGATTCAGTCAGCAAATGTATGGAGCAAATAACCTTTATGTCTCGTACAATAGATGATTTCAGGAATTTTTTCAGACCGAGCAAAGAAAAAATTCCTTTTAATGTTGTAACAGCGATAAAGGAGCTTCTTTCTTTTTTGACAGTTCAGTCTGTAAAAGTAGTAATGAAGATAAGGTTTTTTTACAGGCAATGCGACACTGAGGTTACTGTAACTGACATGCCGGAGGACTCTCTTGCCGGGATAATTGTGTTAGGTTATCCAAATGAGTTTAAACACGTTGTGATGAATATAGTAAACAACTCAAAAGATGCAATAGTGAACAGACTTAAGAAAACCCCGGAATTAAAGGGAGATATCCGCATTTCAGTATCAGAGGTAAACGGCAAGGTGCTGATAGAAATAAAGGACAATGGCGGGGGAATCTCTGAAGAGGCATTGCAGAGATTGTTTGAACCATATTTTTCAACTAAGGAGGCAGAAGAGGGGACAGGCATTGGGCTTTACATGTCAAAGGTAATAATCGAAAATAACATGCACGGGCGGCTATATGCTGAAAACGAGGGTGAGGGAGCTAAGTTTACCATAGAGTTAAATGTTTATCACTGCTAAATAACTCTCTCAACAATTGACAACCTTAGTTTAGGCAGCTTAATATAATGAGCTGGTACGGACGGTTAAGTTTAAGGAGATTGGCTTTATGATGGAAATAGTAAAAAAATATGTCGTGGATGAGAATAATAACAGGTTAGCAGTTGAAATTGACATTGAAACATTTAATAAGATTGAAGACATACTAGAAGACTATGGACTCTATAAGCTGATGATTGACGACAAAGACAATGACTCCCTTAACCTTGAACAAGCAAAAGAATATTTTCATGCAGTGTCTGATTAATGGAATTCAGGTACAGGAAGCAATTCTTAAAAGACCTTGCCTCTTTGCCTGCGCCTTACAAAAAACAAATTGAGTACCTTGTGTTTGAGGAGCTGCCTTTGGTTAATCCTGAATCGCTTTTTTCCAGAATATCAAAAATGAAAGGATATGATGGATTTTACAAGGTAAAGAAAGGGGATTTCCGTATTGGCTTGTCTGTTGCTTTTGACAAATTGGAATTCAGAAGAGTGCTCCATAGAAGAGATATTTACAGGTTTTTCCCATAAAAATGATTAAAACTATAGAAACAGAAGAGCTTAAAGTTGGAATGTATGTCAAGATTTCTGAGTCATGGCATAAACATCCGTTTATTAAAAATGAATTTGTAATAACAAACGATATACAAATTAAGCAAATAATTGAAAACGGTATCAAAAGTGTTTTCATAGATACCGATAAAGGTATCTTAACTATAAAGAATATTGAAAACATCACCCATTCAGACAAAGACCTGATGCCGCCCATTGTGTGGCAGCCGGATAAACTAATGCCGGATGATCTTAAAGAAGCCATAGAAGACACCACGATGCCTAAGAGGGAAAAAGCAAAACAAGTTTACAAGTCATCCCTTCAGGTGATGGGAAAATTGTTTGAAAGTCCAACTGCTGAAAACATTAAAACATCAAAAGATGCCGTAGCCAGCCTGGTTGATATGATTCTCAGAGAACCTGAGACCTCTGGCTACCTTTTAAACATAACCTCTCACGATTTCTACACCTATACCCACTCAGTAAATGTGGGGATATTGTCAATAATGGTATCTAAGGAAATCTTCAAAAACTCGGACGCTCATAACATGCACGAAATTGGAGCTGGATTTTTTCTTCACGACATCGGTAAAACTAAAATTACACCAAGGATAATCAACAAACCCGGTCGTCTTACCGATGACGAAATGTTTGAGATGCGCACTCATCCCTATCAGGGGTACAAGATACTCAAAGAGGCTGATCAATTAAGCGAGGAATGTAAAATCATCGTAATGCAGCATCATGAAAGAGAGGACGGAACCGGATATCCGCGCAGGTTAAAAAAGGATGAAATCCACCCCTACGGCAGAATCGGCTGTATTTCGGATGTGTTTGACGCTATCACTGCCGAGCGCTCTTATAAGCAGGCAATGAGCCCGTTTGAAGCCCTGAAACTTATGAAAGAAGAAATGCTGCACCACTTTCAGGAGGAGATATTTTCAAAGTTTGTTTTGATTTTTAGTAAATAACCACTGTGCTGCATCACTGCTTATTAATCTCCCTTATTAGTCAATATTTATAACCATATTTTTATACCGGAGCAATCCCCTGAAGGCGCTTAATTTCGATGAGTGTTTTGGAGTATTCGTTTTTAGCTGTTTTTTCCTGATAAATAGCGGTAACGTAATCGCTTTGGAATTTTAAGACATCGTTTAAAGTGGCAAGTCCTACTTTAAACTTGCCCTCTTCAGCCTCTAACTGTTTTTCTGCGGCAAGACGGGTTTTTTCAGTTGTCTTGATTTTCTTTTCTGCAAAAATCAGGGCGTTTAGCGCATCGCGCAGAGAGGCGGCAGTAGTTTGCTCAATCTCCAGCACTTTGGCCTCGTACTGGTCTTTTTCATAGGATGCCTTCTTGTAGTAGCCCTTAAATTTGCGGTTTCCAATAGGGAGTGATACGGTAACTCCGATTTGCCATGCAAAGTCATTTCCTTGCGTCATTTTATCAAGTGCTGTGCCGTGGTTTTCGCTAAGCCCTATGTAGCCGTAGGAGCCGGTTAAGTCCACCTCCGGAAGCATCTGGTTTTTGTAGTAGTGTTTAAGCAGTTCACGGTTTTGTTTTTCAAGCTTTGCGCTGCGGTAGTCCTGTCTGAACTTAAGTGCAGTCTCAACAATAGTGTCTAACTCTGGCGGTACAACCGGTTTAACAGGCTGAGAAATTGGCAATAGCCGCACATTTTTTTCATTTATGTTTAAAAGCGTTTTAAGAGCGTTTTCAGCATCAACAAGGGTTTTCTCGGCATCAAGAAGATTACCCTCCCGCCTTGCTATCTCAGCCTCTGCCGTGTAGATGTCAACCGGTGCGCTTAAACCAATCTCTATTTTTGCCTTAACAATGTTACAGGTGTCATTGGCAAGGTTTAAGCCAATTTTAGCAGCTTCAACGTTACTTATTGCAGAGGCCAGATCCCAGTACTTTTTAGCTGCCTCAGCAAGTTTATCATTAACAGTTGAATCATACGTTAACTTAGCTATCTCGAAAGTGTTCTTATACACATTGATATTAGTACTTTGCACGGTTGTGCCAAAACCTTTTAATACTGGTTGAGTAATGGATAGTTTTACCTCTGACGTATAATAAGGATTAAATGTCAGGTAGGCAGAGTCTCCCCAGTAACGGTCATTTTCAAATGATAACTGATACTGAGTGCCGGTAAGAAGTGTACCGGAAAGTGTTGAGTTGTAAGTGGATACACTGGACTGAGAACTGTCGTAAGAGGTGCTTGAGGGCTCCTTCGTGTAGGAGTTTGTTACGCCAAGAGATATGGACGGGTCAAATGCACCCTCGTTAATTAACACATCGGAGGCAGCAGAACCTGGCTTGTAGCTTTCCGTCTTTAAAGTAAGATTTTTGTCTAACACCATAGCCGCCACATCCTCAACCGTAAGTTCCATTTGCTCGTGTGCAGAGAGCCGTTGAGCTGGTAAAACTAAAAAAATCAAAATCAAAATATAAAATAATCTATTTGAACTTAACATCGGTGATTATTATATCATTTTTTTACTTTCAAAACTGTTAATTTTATGATAAACTACTGTGTGCAATTTTCCTGATGGTCAGAAATTACTAACCGCATACAAGCGGTAGAAAAAAGGAGCAATAGCCAGATGAAAACCACGTTGATAGCGCCTACGCCGCCGGATGTTGCGGCTTTTGGCGTAAGAACTCTCTCTGCTTATCTGAAAAAGCACGGTAAAGAGGTTAGAAATATATTCCTCCCCGGTGGAGTTGAAAAATTTAAATATAAAACCGGATTTAAGTATAACTACGAACAAAAACTTATGGACCAGGTGATAGAGCTGTGTAAGGGCTCAGACCTCATTGGGATTTCATTTATGAGTAACTACCTTGACAGGGCAACACAACTGTGTGAGACCTTAAGGGCAGCCCTTAAGGTGCCCGTTGTCGTAGGCGGCATACATCCCACCGTAATGTCTGAGGATTGTCTGAGATTTGCTGACATTGTGTGTGTCGGTGAGGGTGAGGAAACACTGCTTGAGCTTGTTAATGCTATTGAGGCAGGTAAGGATTACTCAGACATTCAGAATCTGTGCTTAAAGAAAAACGGTGTAACAGTCAGAAACCCCATGCGGGCACTTGTGCAGGATCTGGACTCAATCCCGTTTTGCGATTTCGGTATGGATGGGCACTTTATCTATGACAATATAAAAGGCTCCATAGAGCCGATGTCAAAAGACCTCTTAAAACGCATGTTTCCACTTGAGCCGCACCTTGAGGGAACATTTTATGATTCATACAAAAGAACTCTTAGCTTTAAAGTTATGACCACACGGGGCTGTCCTCACCACTGCTCGTTCTGTGCGGAAAAAACCCTGTCAGAAATGTACAAGGGGCAGAGGTATTTAAGAAAACGGGGGGTTAACAACATCATAGAGGAGCTTTTGTGGGTAAAGCGGGAATTTGACTTTGTGGAAAGCATCTTTCTGTTTGACGATACCTTTATGGTCAGAGGTGAACCTGAGATAATTGAGTTTGCAGCTGCCTACAAAAAACACATCGGGCTACCATTTCACATTCAGGCAAGTCCGGGCACGGTTACTGAAGCCAAGATGGAGGCACTGATTGATGCCGGCCTTGTTTTCGTTGAGATGGGGATTCAGTCTATGAGTCAACATGGTATGGAGTTATATAAAAGAAGCATCACAGGGGGCACAATTTTAAAGGCTGCCGATGTGTTTCATAAGTATCAGGGGCGAATATATCCGCCGTGTTACCATATAATTTTAGATAACCCATGGGAGAGCACATCTGATGTTGCTGAAACCCTTGATCTTATCCTTCAGCTTCCAAAGCCATTTTGGTTAAAGCGTGCCTCACTGGTCTGTTTTCCCGGAACCGACCTCTATGAAAAAGCTAAGCGTGACGGCATCATTAAAACCGAGGAGGATGAGTGGCGTGAGGTCTATTCAAAGCACCTTCACACTCCGCACGGCTCCTACATAAATTTCCTGACTTATCTGGCCGGTTTTTCCCATTTTCCACGGTTTATGGTAAAGCTGCTTGCCGCTAAACCGCTTATAAAACTTCTTGATAAGGAGTCTTTGAACGGGCTTTACAGTTACTTAAACAGAATGGGAGAGAGGTTAATAGTAATATCTAAAGGAGTTCGATCACTATTTAAAGGTGATTTTCACCGTATATACAGATACTTTGTAAGGACGGGGTCTAAGACTTCTTAAAAAGGAGGACTGTATCATGAAATTTAACTGTCTGAAATGTAATATAGAAATGCCGGTTAAGAGGGAGCAAAGCACTGAAGCCTATGCCGCTGGCGCAACGTTAACGTTTTCCTGTGCCGGTTGTGGAGCTTCTTTTGCAATGATTGCTAATCCTATGGAGGAGAAGATGATAAAAGAGCTTGGTGTGCATGAAGGCAAGCCAAAAGTGCCGGAAACCCCGGTGGAATCTGTAAGCACTGCCACAAAGACATTACAGTGGGAGCCTGAGGCACTTAAGCGGCTTGAGAAAGTGCCTGTGTTTGTAAGATGGATGGCCAAGTCAACAATCGAAAACCATGCACGGGAAAAGGGATTAAGCACAATCACTGTGGCTCTGATGGAGGAGGCGAGGCATCTTTATGGAAATTAAAGAAACTTTTTTAAGAGGGAGGATTATCCCGTGTTAATAAAAGGGAAATCATGGAAATTTGGAAGAGACATTGATACGGATGCGATAATTCCGGCAAGGTACTTAAACACTTCAGACCCTGCGGAGCTTGCAGCGCATGTGATGGATGATGCTGATAAGGATTTTTATAAGAAATTAAGCCAAGGGGATTTAATAGTTGCAGAGGAAAACTTTGGCTGCGGCTCATCCCGTGAACACGCCCCTATTGCCATAAAAGCCGCAGGGCTTTCAGCGGTTTTAGCAAAAAGCTATGCCAGAATATTTTACAGAAACGCCTTTAACATAGGATTGCCTATTTTTGAATCCTCGGAGGCCGTCGATGGCATAAAAGAGGGTGATGTGGTAGAGATAGATGCGGATACCGGAATAATTAAAAACCACACGACTGGGGCTGAGTTTAAAGCAAAGCCAATCCCTCCGTTTATGCAGGAGCTGATAAACTCCGGCGGACTTATTGAGTGGACACGAAAAAAACTGAAAATTGCCTGAGTTTATAAAGATATGATTTTATCAGACAGAGACATAAGACAATCATTAGAGAGCGGACGGATAACGGTTGTACCGTACCCTGAGCTTGACAAGCAGCTGGGAGCCTGCACGCTTGATATGCGGCTGGGTAATGTCTTTAGCGTGTTTGAACACAGCAGATATCCTGTGCTTGATTTAAGATCGGGAATTAAAATTGATGACATCATGAAATCAATAACAATCCCTGACGGAGAAAGGTTTATCCTTCAGCCAGGGGAGTTTGCTCTTGCTATGACTATTGAGAGACTTGAGCTGCCGGCAGACCTTGTTGGCCGTATAGACGGCAGAAGCAGTCTGGGACGCCTCGGACTAATAATTCATGGCACCGCTTCAACGTTTGAACCGGGTTGGAGAGGAAATCCCACCCTGGAGCTCAGTAACATTGGCAGAATGCCGATAGCACTGTATCCGGGTATGCGAATATGCTCTTTCACATTTGAAATGCTCTCATCTCCTGCAGAGGTTCCCTATGACAAGAAGGTAAGTGCAAAGTACATGAATCAGGACGGACCTCAGCCCAGTAAAATAATTGACGATGACGCCACATAGATAGACGGGCTGCATGAAAAAGTTAAAGGGAGTGTTTTTTGATATAGGATCAACTTTGGTAATGGGGCCGGATATATCGCCATGTAAGGATATTGCCAAAATTCTTGGCCACACTGAGATTAACTCTGACATGGTTAAAGATATAATAATGGTCAGAGAGCTAACATCTCCACCCGATATAATCAAATATCTTGTGAGCATTGTAAATGCAGAAGCCATAACGAGGTGCACGCATAAGGTTAAGGATCTCTGGGATAGCCAGGAAATAGCAGCTATAGAAATAACAGGTGCTTCTGAGACAGTAAAAGAACTGAAACAGATGGGATTACTTATAGGCCTTATTTCAGACATTTGGGTACCATACTATAAGTCTTTCAAACTGGCCTGCCCTGAGATTGTGGCCACAGTGGACAGTACCACGCTGAGTTTCAGAGAGGGCGTAAGAAAACCCAACCCAGTGCTTTATGAAAGGGCTTTGGCATCTCTTGATTTGACCCCTGACGCTGCCGTTATGGTAGGGGATTCGTATTTTAGCGACATCGAGCCGGCTATGAAGTTGGGCATGAATACTGTGTGGTTTTTGTCACGTCCCGCACATGAGCTGGATCCAATTGTACGGGTATTTAATGGCGAACTTAAAAAACCTGATTACACCATAGGAACAATTTCACAGCTACTAATGCTGGATTTATGGAGATAAATATATGAAAATTTTAAAGATAAAACATTTCTCTACCGGACAGTTGATTGAAAATCTTAAAAACATTACGATGCTTCATGCACCGGAAATCCGCCCTTATAAAGATGTGTTTATTTCATTAGAGCATATTTCTGTCAACTACCTGCATCCGGCACAGTATTATGTCTTACATAAGGAATTAGACAAAGTGCGCAATCTGAGGTGGGAGCTAAGAAATCACAATATAGACATTTTTAATTTAAACGGCTATGTGAAAATATGGCTTGAGGATGAGGAGGAGCCAATTGATCTGCTCCCTCCGGTAGTTGAGGAATCCATTGAAAAAGACGGACGAGTCGTAAACATCATAAACGATGGAATGCACAGGGTGTTTTTGTCGCGTCTTGAATGGGTCAATCCTCAGGTAATTTTTGTGCGCGGTATTCCCAAAGATTTACCCTATTACGCATACCCAATTCCAGAGGGATGGGATAAGGTTAAAATTGTTGAGGATTTACCGGAGGGGTTTCTTAAGAAATGGCACAGAATTGAAAAGTATAAGACACTTTACAGAAACTTCAACTCTGCATTTGAAAATGTTGGAGGCCCCAGAGGGCATAACTCCAAAAAGAGTTAATGGAATTTGTACCTGTTTATTATAAAGACTCCCTAACCATTATAAATCCAAATGGTTATGTTGGAGTTGTCACCCTATGGTCAAAGCCGCAAGCAGTAATAGACAAATTCAAAGAGGCTGGTGTGGATTTAGACGCATCCAGCTCACAAGTCGCCGCTTTTGGCACACTCTATGGCAATGGACTAAAGCACCTTCTTGCCAATTTGCTCTATAACCCTCAGATAACACATATCTTAATTTGCGGACGGGATACCGGAGGGTCGTTGCAGCAACTGTTGAGCTTTTTTAATAAAGGTGTGGAAAAAGAAATTCAACTTGGCATTACAAGTAACAGGATTATCGGCACATCCAGATTTTTGCCTGAGGCGTTAACTCCTGAGTTATTTAAGAATCCTCCCAATTTAACCTATATAGGAAAGGAGAGCGACGCTGAATTTAAAATAAAACTGATGGCTTTCTTTGATAATCTTCCGTCAGGATTAAATATGGCAGAGGCTGAGAGAGTAGAAATAGATTTACCAGAAATTACTCCCTCGTATTTTCCTTCTAATCAGCGCAGTCATATAATTATAAAAAACACTCCGCTTGAAGCGTGGAAAGAGTTGATCTTTTGTCTGGATCGTTTTGGGCGCATGACAGAGCTTAAGCCTGACAAGCGCCGCAAAGAGCTGCAAAACGTAAAGGTAATAGTAGAAAATCCGATAGAGGAGAACAACGAGCGTTTAAAGCCGTTTGGATTTTCTATCGAAGAGCTCCATGACTATCAGAGCACAGTCATGAGCGATATTGTAGAGGGGGATTATGGCTATGGCAACAGAATCAGGGATTATTTTGATGTGGATGCTCTGATTGTCTGTATAGAAAAACTAAAGAGAAACCGGCAGGACAGGCGTTCTTTTATAGTGCTATGGGATTCAAGGACAGACCTGACCGACACATGGCGCTCCTCTCCTTGTTTAGCTACAATTTTTCTCCGGGTGTTTGATGATAAACTGACACTTTCGGCAACTTTCAGAGTCCATAACGCATTGGATGCGTGGCTCAAAAATTTCTATGCTCTTATGGCTATTCAAAAGCATGTCGCACAACAGACAGGGATACAAGCAGGAGCTATAACTATAATCAGCCACTCCATAAGCATAAATCCCGATGAGGGGTATGAAAAGCTCCAGATGATTGTCCGTGAGCACAGCGGTAATTTTAAGTTTGAGGCCGACCCAAACGGGCAGTTCAGATTTAAAATTGAGGATGGGCAAATTGTTGCAGAGCATATCTATAATGGAGAGAAACTCACTGAATACAGGAGTAAAAAAGCCGAGCGGATACAGTATGAGATAAAACGCGACAGGGCAATCTCAGACATAGGCCACGCTATTTTTGTAGGCAGACAACTTGCTAAGGCTGAGCGGTGCTTAAAAACCGGTGAGGCATTTACTGAAGAATTGTAACGCTCTAATTATGTTTCTTGTATGTCTTTAAAAACAAACGAATAATCACTGACAACATCTGCAATAAGATTTATAAATCTATGTTATACTTAATAAATAATTTGAGTAACAGATTGTTGAATGCAGGAGCGTAAATGATTATTACTAAACTTGAATATAGTGAAAACGTTTTTGGCAGACAATGGAAATTAAAAAGTACTGATCTGAGTATGCACAATTTAATTATCGGCCTTAACGCTACAGGTAAGACCAGATCCTTGAACGCTATATTGGATTTGAGATTATGTATCATGAAATCAATCATTTACAGTAGCTTTATGAAAAATTCGCAACGATCATGGGATATTGAATTTTTAGATACTCAAATTACGCCACCAGTTAAATATGTTTATAAATTGATATTATCAGAAATACAAGTAGAACTTGAGGAATTTAAAAATGATGAACGTGTGTTAATAAAAAGAGAAAAAGATAACGGTCAGATATTTTCTGAAAGCACAAAAAAAATGATAGATTTCTCACCTCCTGAAAAAGAGTTAACGGTAAACGTGCGTCGTGATAAAAAAGAATTTCCTTTTCTGGAAAAATTGTGGTCATGGGCAGATGAATTTCGTTCCTTAAACTTTACACAGTTTAGCCCGCATTTTGTTATGTATAAAGACACGCTTGAGAGATTTAATCAGGACTTGGTAATAGCATCTTTAGAACTTATTTTAAATATTAAGAGAATGGATGCCCTTATAGCTGACTTTACAAACATTGGTTATCCCATCAAAAATATTGAAGTTATCAAAATTCCAAATGGAGACTCTTTTATAAACGTTAATGAGGAAAGTTTAGGGTTTAATACTTCTCAGGGTTATATGTCGCAGGGTATGCTTCGGGCACTTTCAACAATTATCATAGTTGAAGCATTTTTGATAAGGAACACACCATATACCCTTGTAATAGACGATATTGGGGAGGGTTTGGATTTTGAAAGGTCTTCTAAGCTTACGAAACTTATTATGGGAAAACTCAAGGATACGAAAATACAGCTAATTGCAGCATCCAATGACAGATTTTTAATAAATGCCGTGGATATTACTTCGTTGAACATACTGGAAAGAACCGGACATACAGTTGAGTCTTATAATTATTTCAATAATAAAGAAATGTTTGATGAGTTTTCACTTACCGGTTTAAATAACTTTGATCTTCTTACCGGGAAAATGTACAAAGAATGGGATAATAATTGAAAAAAATAGCTTTTTTTGTCGAGGGACAAACTGAAGCGATTTTTCTTGAAAATTTTTTGTTAGCTTATATGGGTTATCATAATTTAGAACTAGAACGATGCAAGTATATAGGTCAATATCTCACAAAAGTTACTATGCTAGAAAATCCAAATGCAATTTATGAAGTTCTAATCTATGATGTAAGCGGTGATAGTAGCGTTGCATCAAAAATTAAAGAAAGAGCAGAGTCTATGATTAAAGTCAATGGATACGACTATATCATCGGTCTTCATGATCTATATCATATAAAAATAAATGAGGAAAAAATAAAAAAAGAAGAAAAGAAGAAAGTTATAGGAGCTTTTAGAAAGTTATTCAAAAACAAGGATTATTATGAAAGAATAATCCTTGTACTTGCAATAATGGAAATAGAGGCATGGTTTCTGATGGATTCTAAGATGTTTTGTAAAATTGAGAGTTTGCTAACCCATAACTTTATCAAAAAAGAATTGGGATATGATTTAATCAACGATAATCCTGAATCTTACCCTCATCCTACAAAAATTATTGATAAAATCTATCATTTATGCGGCAAAAGTTATGACAAACACAAAGATGACTCGTACAAAATAGCCTATAATTTGGACTATACTGATCTATGTCTAAACGGCGAGTATAGAAACAAAGTAGAAAGCTGGAGGTACTTCTTAGATTGCATCAATTTGGTTTTTGAATAAGAATTTTGAATAAGAAATTATTATACCGGACACAGCCTTTCCGGAATTCCCCCTCCTACACCACTATCTTAAACTCACACCAGCCATCAATGTTTCTTACCGAAATAGCGCCTTTCATACTCTTTTCCACTATGAGTTTTGTGATGTATAAACCGAGTCCTGTCCCTCTAGACTTATCTTTGGTTGTAAAATATGGGTCAAAAATTCTACCGATAATGTCCTCACGCACTCCGCCTCCGTTGTCAGTGATAGTGATAACTACTTTGCCATCGGACGTATCTTTGTATGAGTTAATCTTAACAATACGCGTTGAGACATGTCTTTGATCAAAAACATCCCTGACGTTAGACAGTATGTTCAGTATTACCTGGGCAAACTCGCTGGGTACCACGTTCAGAGTCAGCCCATCATCAATTTCCTTCTCAATAATAATATCTTTTACCTCAAAATACACATTTGTAATTGACAATGCACTCTCTATCACATCTTTAATCCTGAGTACCTCTTTTTGCTGATTGCTAAGATAAAAATCTTTGAAGCCATCTATCGTATTTGAAAGCGCCACTAGCTCTGACATAACATCTGTAATACTTTTATCCAGATAGCCTTCATTTAATTCATTACACATGTAAGCGTCCCGTATATCCTGCACTAAAAGGCCAATTGCAGCAAGGGGCTGTCTCCACTGATGAGCAATGTTTACCAGCAGCTCTCCCATTGCCATGTGACGGGACTGTTCATACATCAGCTGGTCTTTTAACCTGTTTTTTTCTATCTCCTCAGCCACCCTGTTCTCAAGATTGATAGTGAACTGCTTTAGCGCCTCCTCTATACGTATTCGCTCTGTGATGTCTCTTGATATTATACAAAACACATCTCGGCCCTTATAGGTAAAAAAACCTATGCTCAACTCAACGGAAAACACTGTTCCATCCTTATGTCTGTGCAAGATGTTGGTCACTCTCTGGCGTGATGTAGTTTTTGCCTTTTTTGCTATTGCAAATGATTTTTCAGGTTCCGCTGATATAATGGTTACACTTGCGCCTTTCATCTCCTCCCTGCTGTAACCATACAGATTACACCACGCATCATTTGAATCAATAAACTCATATGTTTCAGCGTCACAAAGAAATATAGCGTCATTTTCATGCGTAAACAGTAACCTGTACTTCTCTTCACTGTCTCTGAGGTCTCTTTCCATTGACTCCAACGTTTTTTTCTTTGCCAGTCCTGTTTCACCAATAAGCATGGCAAGACGCAGCAGGAAATCAACTATCATTTTTACATATTCCTCAGTAAATACCGGGACCTTTGAAAGCGCCTCAAGATACTCATCCTTATTAAAACCACACTCCTCAGCTTGTCTGATAAAGTATTGTTCATTTGGCGGCTCAAAAAGGAACTGTCCTGTAAAGAGATTTCCCATATGCGCGCCGTCAATAATTATAGGCACTGCAACATCCACAAGGCCATTTTTGCATCTGCAAACGTTGTATTGCTCTTTTGCATTTACTTTCTCAGCAAGGATAAAATCACTCTCTTTGCATCTTACCTCAGTTATGGGGTTTACACGATGAAATTTAGTACAGATCTGTTGCCAGCCGCTTGCAGTAAGTATATTACCGTCTATATCTAAAATTACAGTATGTGTTCCCGTAAGTCTGGTAAAACTTGCAGAGAGTTCCTGCAATTCCTTAATGTCGAAAATTTCTGATAGCTTGTAGGTCATAAGTAGATTAAAATACGGATAAGCACGGATGAACACAGATTATGGTTTTTCAATTTTTATCTGCTCTTATCTGTGTCCATCTGAGGTTAATTTCCTCTCCCTTTAGCGACTATTACTTGATACCTTTCTCATTTAAAAACGCCGAGTACTGTTTGTCTGTGCCAACGATGTGTTTGGTAAGCCAGTCTTTCAGGAAATTCATAAGTAACAGATCAACCATAGCACGGCCGGCTTTAAACTGAGCATCAAAACTTATCACCTTTTGTGTTAAATCATCATGCTCCTGTTTGTGGGCAACTGTCTGTGGATAACCATGGGCAGCAAACAGTCTCTCCTCATTACCAAAGTGATACTTTGTGTACTCTATCAGTTCGGTTAATACCGCCCCAAGTACATCCTTGCCTTTTCTAGCCGTTACAGCATCAAACAGGTCATTAATCAAAGATATCAGTTTCTTGTGTTGATCATCCAGCTCCTTTACACGCACACTTAAATTGTCATTCCACGTAATTAGTGACATATGTTTAAATCCCCCTGCATTTAATTGTGCAATCGATTTTCATTTTACTTTTCACCCATAAAACATATTATACATAAAATAATGGAAAATGAACAGATTTTGAAAAAGAAACGTCAAAACCTTCCCGATCGTATAATGGAGATAATAAGCCATATCCCCAGAAAAAAGGATATTATAAAGCCCAAAGTCCCAATTGCAGGCATATCAAAAACCTTAGCTCCTATCCCTGACATTGTTAATATGGCTGAGCTCATTATGATTGAAGCTGTCACAATGCTAAAAGAAAGACGGTTGGTCGAACGGTCGAAATCCCGGATAAGACGCTCTACGCCGATTATGTTAAACTTCACAATGAACTCATTATTTATCATTTTTCTAATCAGTACCCGCAGTTTCTTAGGGGTATCAATAAGGGAATCGGCCAGATCCGAGAGGTTTTTCCCAACTTTAGCATACATCTTCTTAGGGCCGTACTTTTTCCTGATAAGCATGGTTGTGTATGGGGCTGAGGCCGTGATAAAGTTAAAATCCTTATCTATTTCCCTCACTATGCTATCTACCATGAGCATACACTTATCTATTAATAAGAGCGAGGACGGAATTTTAAGTTTGTGCTTAAGGGAAAGTTTGGTTATAGTGTCAAGGTACTCGGCAAAATTAATCTCAGCAAGTGCAGTGTCATAAAGAGGTATGAGAATTTCCATCATATCGTTTAGAAATTCCTTTCTGAACCTGTCTATGTCCACCTCTTCTGTGACCATCCCTAAGGATATAAACTCATCAATCAGACTCTCAAAATCCTTGTTGACGATGGCTATAAGAATTCCTGCAATGCTTTCCATGACATCAGGAGTAAGCCACGCCGCCATGCCATAATCCACTATGCCTATTATGCCGTCATCAACAATAAAAAGATTTCCTGGATGTGGGTCAGCATGAAAAAAACCATCCTCTAGAATCATCTTAAAGTAGGCATTAACAAGATTTTCCGCTATCTCGCCTTTATCTAACCCAAGCCTTTCCATTGACTTTACATCGTTTATCCTTATACCCTCAATCCGTTCAAGCACAATAACTCTCTCTGATGTATAGGCAGGATAGAGTATCGGGATTTTTATGCTCTCAACTTTTTTAAAATTCCTCGCAAAGCGTTGTACGTTCTTAGCTTCCTCCATAAAATTCAGTTCTTTTTTTATGGTTTTTGCAAACTCCTCAACTATCCCCACAGGGTTAAATATCTCAGCCCCTGGGATATACCTAAGCATCATGGAGGCCAGAAGCCGCATGATATTTATGTCGGTCTCTATGGTTTGGCGAATGTTTGGCCTCTGTACCTTAACCACAACCTTTGTGCCGTCATTGAGCACTGCCTTATGTACTTGAGCAACTGAGGCCGCTGCAATTGGAGTTCTATCTATTTTAGCAAATATTTGATCAATTGGCAGATGTAGATCTGCCTCTATTGTCTCCTTTACACCTTCAAACGGAAATGGCGGCACTTCATCCTGCAGCTTTGCAAACTCGGCAGCAAATTTCTCTGTTATCAGGTCCGGGCGTGAGGACAGTATCTGAGCAAGTTTTATAAATGACGGCCCAAGGTCAGAAAACGCCCGCCTCAGCCGCTCTGCTATTGTCGTTTCTATTATTTCAACCTGGGTAAAAATTTTCAACCGCTTTCTAAAAGGTATCAAACGGCTTAAGTTAAGTTGCTCAATAAACTGTCCAAACCCATGCTTTGCAAGAATGTTCAGAATCTGAGTTATTCTGTTTATATTTTTGTAGGTTTTAGTGAGTTTCAGGATTTCAGAAAACATTTGCTGAGTTATATTCCTTTAGTGCTTCTCATCATCTGTATTTTTCGTGCCTTCAAGCGCACTGACACGAGCTGAAAGTGAATTCACTTTTTTAGTTAACTTTTCAATATCATCCTTTTTGGCAAGGTTCATTTTCTCTAAGACCGAACTTATTGTCTCTGACAGATTTGAAGAGAATTCGCTGCCGGTCTTACCAAGTTTTTCTGACCACTCTTTGACCATTTTCATGCCCTGGGATTCACTCAGTTCCCCCTTCTTTACCAAATCCTCAACAAAATTCCTCACCATCTCCTGAGCGCCAAGCGCTGCCATTGCAAACTCTTTCAGAGTATCAAATACCATCGTCGGATCCTCCTTTATTTTTCATGATACTCTAACATAAAAGGAGTTATAATAGGGAAGAATTTTTTTACTTTTTCCCCCATATTTCCACTGTGCGTTTTCCGTCATTAAATGTGAGTACCATGGTTTTTTTGTGGGTAAGCATTAAATAATTCGTAAACTCAGCATCACCTAACTGTATCATGTTTCCGTTAAACCACAAAACGTAGGGGATATCCTCCATTTTGTAGTTAAACGGGTTGCCAAAGTCACCGCTTTTATATGTAACATGGTAGCCCTCCTGCATATTTGGCGGGTAGAGATTGCAATAGTAATTAAACTCCGGAGCATTTACTACAAGAGCTGGAGACCTTTGTGGTACAATTGTATTTATTTTCTTAGCAATGAGGAGAGTTTCTTTTTTGTCCTTGACGCTTAAGGCATAGACAAGGGGTACGTAGATGGCAACAGACACTGGCCCCATAAGTGCCAGGATAAGGAAAGCAGCCGCTACTTTTCTAAGTTTATCCTGAAACTGCCCGTTAAAAAAGAATTGTTTGGCTGTATAAACCAAAAGTATTAAAGCATAGGGTAAGCACAATTGAAAATAGTGCGCATATGTTCTGAAATAAAGCGGAACAATATGAAAAAGGCAAAGAAAAGAGAAAATTAGCAAATAAAAATCAAATGTTTTCATTAACATAACTGCCGACAGAATCAATACGCCTATAATCCATAACCCTCTGACACTGAAAATACCTGAGAGCATATTTAATAATCCTGCCTTTACATATCCCTGGCCGCTTAACTGTGAAACAAATGATCTAACATCAAGATTAAGAAAATGAACCACCAACAAAGCGGCTGAAAGAAATCCTGCAATAAATAAAAGCCCCCTTAGCAGTCCGCCTCTTATTTCAAATGTTTCCTGTTTTATGAAAAGCATCGCTGACAAAGCAGGGAGTGCCAAAAACCCATACTGTTTAGACATGACAGCAAGCAACAGACACACACCTGAGGCAAAAGCGCCAGCCATGGTTGGATTAAGCAGTAAAAAAACAGCGGAAAGAGTGAAAAAATTAACAAACGGTTCTATCACAAACCATGGCCCGTCATAAGCCAAATAAAAAAATAAAAACACAATGCCGCAAAACACACTAACAGCCATACTTTTGAATAACCTCTTTGCTATTAAAGACAACATAAGAGCCGAGGCCATCTCAACAATAAAGAGAGCAAATTTGTAGAGTACATCACCTCCGCCAAAAAATTTCTTAAAAAATAAAAAATAAAAATAGATAGCAGGAGGATAATGCACCTTAATATCCACATAAGGCCTTAGCCCGTCACTAATTCTTTCCATAGTTGACAGGTAGTCGCCACCATCGGGGTTGATGGGAAAAAGAAAGATTATTCTAATCCATGAAAAAGCCAGAAATACAGTGACGAGAGCCAAAGTTACGATAAATAACCGGCGTAGATTCCTTTTGTGCACCATCCGCTGGATACTAACATATTTTAGGAGTATTTTGAAAAAGAATGATTCCTCTGCACCTTGTTCTCACTATTGCATCACTATTTTCAATGGGACTTGGTCGCTCTGATTTCAAAACTATATGAAAATATAATAATTATAAATATAACTTGACATTTAATTTTTTTAGACTTACTATGGAGTTTATGTTACGTGCTTAATAGTTTTTTTTGGCAGTGTTAATGCGTGTGTTGTGATTAAAAAATAAGGAGAAACGCTGATGAAAACAATAATACCAATAAGCAAAATCTTTTCTTGCCTTTCTGTTTTCCTGTTTATGTGCTTAGTTGTTATACCTTATGGTGAAGCATCTAATGTTTATGACGGTACATGGACAGGCATAGCTACAAGTTCCAGCAACAGCGGTGATGGTGGAAATTTCATTTTTTCTGTAAGCAGCGATATTATGAATTCTATCACAATGTTAGTTGGCTTTAGGATATCAGGCACAAGTTGCTTTACAATACAAGCCGTCCCAAATACTACTAATTTGACAACAGATGTAAGTTCCGGCAGCTTTACCGTAAATGCTAACAATAACGAAATGACATTCACAGGCACGTTTTCCGGCGCCACTTTAGCCTCCGGCACGTGGACCGGCTCATCTAACGCTAATATGTGTAATGTATCGTCATCAGGTACATGGACTGCTACAAAAGGTGGTACCTCAGCTTCAAGCTCAACCACCACAACGACTGCATTATCACACAGCACTACCACAACGACTGCATTATCACACAGCACCACCACAACGACTGCATTATCACACAGCACCACCACAACGACTGCCACAACTACAGCTGGCACCACCACAGCCTTAACCACAACAGGCGGCTCTAACAATATCAAATACACAATCCCCTACCTTCACACAGACACAAATAACGTGATTTATTGTGTGGCAAGTAATATGACATCATCCTCTCAGACAGGTTATGTGATGGTAATGGCTAACAATGTTGGCACTATACTCACACCATCATATGAAAGCACTACATTTTCACTTTCAGGTAAAACATCATCCATGTTGACATTTTCCGGACACACGCTAACTGCTGGTTCCACACCAATAAGTTTGCTTGTTAACACAGGGGGTTCATCCAGTCAAACAGCGATGTATTCAGCAAGACTAACATTTAGTTCCAATGATACTACAACAAAGTGTAAAACAATGGGTTTGGCGTGTTTTCAGGGAACCACTTCACCTAAACGTAACGTTTTAGGGATAATGTGCGACGATAACACAACTTACACAGGCACTGTACTTGCCCATTAATTTTAAATAAAAGGAGATGATAAAAATGAGAAAGTTAATAACATACACGATGATGGCAATACTGATAACGGTAGTTATTAGTATATCAACAGGCAATAAATCTGAGGCTGGTTCAGCAACGTATTACATGCCGTATCTTCACACAAATGCAGGTAATGTTGTTTACTGTGTTATCGGAAATGTATCTTCAAATGCACTGACAGGCACGTTTTCAACAATGACGACAGAGACCGGCACTGCTACTCAAACAGCGGGCACAAGTTTCAGCATAGCAGCAAACACAACGCAAATGATTACATTTTCGGGAACCACTATAACAACAGGCTCCTCAACAATTACCATATCAGACGTAACTAGCGGCAGCTATAGCGGTAAGCTAAGTTTTACAGGGACGGCAACATCAACAAACGTGGCTTGTACCGATATTCCGATGAGCTGTTTTCAGGGTACAACAAATCCCAAACGTAACTTAGCAGGACACACGTGTGATGACGGCACAAGCACTTTAGCTTATTAATACCCTTATCAAATAATCTTTCTAATACGCTCAACGGCCTCATTTATTCGCGATACCGGCACAGTGAGGGCAAAGCGTATATATCCCTCTGCGCTTTCTCCAAAGCCATTTCCCGGAGTTGCCATCACAGCGGCTTTCTCAAGAAGGTACTCGGAAAATGTCTCCGATGTAAATCCCTCCGGCACTATACTCCACAGATAAAACGTCGCATCTGGTTTATTTGCAGTAAGTCCGATTGACGCCAGTCCGTCATATAGAGCATCGCGTCTTGACTGATACGTGTCTCTTATGGCACTTAGCGCCGAGTCATCCGTCTCAAGAGCACAGATGGCTGCCTCCTGTATTGCCTGAAACACGCCGGAGTCAAGGTTGGTTTTAATTTTACCAAGACCAAAGATAACATCCTTATTGCCAACAGCAAACCCCACACGCCAGCCCGTCATATTGTATGTCTTAGAGAGCGAGTGAAACTCTATACCGACGTCTTTCGCTCCGTCCACCTCAAGAAAACTCAGCGGTTTATTCCCATCATAGTAGATTTCACTATAGGCTGCATCGTGGCATATGATGATGTTATATTTATACGCAAAGTCTATGGCATCACCAAAAAACTCGCGGCTTGCGCAGGCACTTGTAGGGTTATTCGGATAATTTAAAAACATAAGCTTTGCACGCTTATATATTTCCTCCGGTATCTGGCTGAAATCCGGCCTGAAATCATTTTCAGCACGAAGAGGCATAAAATATGGAAAACCTCCGGCAAAAAGCGTTCCTATTGAATACACTGGATACCCTGGCGATGGACACAACACAACATCTCCGGGATTAACAAACGCAAAAGGTATATGCCCTATCCCCTCTTTTGAGCCAATCAGAGACAGCACCTCGTTTTCTGGTCTTATATTTGCCTGAAACCGCCTGCCATACCAGTCTGCCACTGCCTTACGAAACGAAAACATCCCCTCGTATGAGGGATAACGATGATGGGCAGGGTTTTCAGCAGCCCTTTGAAGTGCCGCCACTATGTGCGCCGGGGTGGGAATATCGGGGTCTCCAATGCTTAAGTCTATCAGGTCATCCCCACGTTTGAGAGCCTCTCGTTTTAATTTGTCTATACGCTCAAATAGGTATGGCGGCAGGTTTTTAACTCTGTCTGCCATATGCACGGTAATTGCCGTCTTCATATTATGCCCTCCGTGGTCTTTAGTAGTCTAATAGTAACCAACAAATTGTTGCTGCTGGCGATATTATACAAAAAACCATACAATTCACACAATAATACCACCGCCTATAACTTGCTCCCCAATATAGAAAACAGCACTCTGCCCCCTGGCCGGCGCCCACTGAGGCTCTTCAAATGCCACGGTTATTCCGCCATCATTGTTTTTAGATAAGTCTCCGGTAACGGCTTTCATAGTTGAACGAAATTTAACCTTAACCCTTATAGGAAACTCTATTCTGTCAGCAATTAACATGTTAACATCCGATACACTTATTTCCTGCTTCATTACATATTTTCTGGGACCCAGAACTAACACATTATTGTGCACATCTATATCAACCACATAAAGCGGAACACCACCGGCCACCCCTGTTGCTCTTCTCTGGCCTAACGTGTAGGCATAAAGCCCCTCGTGCACACCAAGAGTTTTACCGTCAATGTCAACTATTTTGCCGCCTGAATTTCCTTGCGGGCCAATATAGTCTTTTATAAATTTGCGGTAGTTACCGCCCTCAGTAAAGCAAATATCCTGGCTTTCAGCTCTGTGTGCCGATGCAAAATTAAGATTTATGGCAACCTCCCGCACAGTCTCTTTTGTTAAGTTGCCAAGAGGAAAAATGATATTTTTTAACATATCACGCTCTAAAACATACAAAAAATACGATTGATCCTTTTTACCGTCAACACCGGCTTTCAGTGTGTTATTTTCAGTTTGTGCATAGTGTCCGGTTGAAATATAATCAATCCCCAGACGCTCTGCCTCTGCCATCAGTATTGGAAACTTTATGTGCTTATTGCATAGGATACATGGATTTGGGGTTAACCCCTTTCTGTAATCTGAAATGAACGGCTCTATCACCTTTTCAATAAAAATATCCCTGACGTCAATTTCCCTGTGTTTTATGCCCAAAGCTCCTGAGGTTAATGAAGCATCGACAATTGAATCCAACGAACAACACGCCGCATGGCCGCTCCTTTGACGTGTCTCCCAAAGAATAAAACTCACCCCATGCACCTCAAACCCACGCTCCCTGAGCAGATACGCCGCCACGGAGGAATCCACCCCCCCGCTCATTCCTATGATTACTGATTGTTGGTTCAAATGAGATTTAAGGGAGGACGCTGTCCTCCCTTAGACCCTCCTGCAAGGGGACTTGTCCCCTTGACCCCTTCTTTCCAATGTTTTGTTGGTATTAGCTTATAATTAGTTACAATTTCCATTTTCTAAAGATTTTTTAACCGGCGTACCGCCGCTTAAAAAGTTTCAATGCGAGCTTCGCCCGCAAATTAAAACAAATATTTCATGCCATAACCGTATCCGTCAACCTCTTCAATACTTGTGAATTTCAAGCAGATATTTGAGAATTTGCCCCTTATGGTTAAGATTATCCGGTATCCAGTGGTATGAGTTAAGTTTATTGGCATCGTAAATTATATTAATTGGATTGTCATTGCAGCGGCTCCACAGAGCCATACCCGCTGTTGCTGCGTTTAGAAGCTCAACCGCATGGCCTTTAAATGTTCCCTGCATATGCTCGTTTTCTGCCTGATACCTGAAATATCCGCACTTAATTTGCCCAATAAAACGTATCGCCTCACGCTCTGTCCAAAAAGAGTCATTGGAGGACGGATAATCTTTTAGCGGTTTATGGGTATCGTTTTTTGTTATGTTTATCCGGTTTGAAGGCCCCTCCCAATCAAATAAATATTTGACCATACAGTTTTTTGGTGGAAATTCCGCAAGCATTCCCGTTGCTATGGTTATCCCTATGGAAAAAGAGAGAATTCCGATGTCCTTTGAGTCAACATAAGCAAGCATTGAAAGGTAGCCAACAACCTGCGATAACTCCTCCCTGTGCTTAGGCCCCCAAAAATCCTCTGTGCCTCCGGTTTTACCCCGCCCCAGAGGGTCATAATGTAGCACAACAAATCCTAAGGAGGCTACGTCCTCTGCTGTTACCTCAGTGCTGCCATCGTAATCTGTTCCGCAACTGCCGCCCCCCGGAACAATCACAACTGCAGGATATTTCACGCCGTCTAAAGGTCTGTGCACATGTGCATAAACTCGATATGAAGCTCCGCCGCCTGCAGGATTAATCTCTATCCATACCTGCTCAAACCCTGTCTTTAACGGCTCTCTTTGTAAAAACTCCGATGGAAACGCTAACCCTTCTGAGCCGGGTAAAAAACCGGCAATCAGACGGGCAATAAAATCAAAGGCACGCACCAGTGTCCCTTATGCCGCACCTATTCGGTGGTAAAACCGTAGTTTCTAAGCAGTGATTGCAGCTTTTTTGTGTCAATTGGTTTTGTAAGATAATCGTTACAGCCGCCGCGGTAATATGCATCAAGTACGTCTTTGGCTGAGTCAAGGGCAGTAGTCATTACTATTTTAACTTCATCGTTGGGAGTAATTCCCATTGCTTTTTCTTTGTCGCGAATGTTTTTTAATGCCTTTAATCCGTCCATTTCCGGCATCATGATGTCAAGGCAAATAAGGTCATAGGCTTGTCCCTCATCCATTGCAAGCATAAAAGCCTCAACAGCCTCTGCCCCATTTACAGTAACGTCCACATCCCCAAACGGGGTCAAAAAATGCTGCAATAGTGTGCGGCTTGTAAAGTCATCCTCTGCTATCAGTATTCTCATTTTGTCATGCCTCCTTTTATGTTATCCTCTAATCTTATGCCTGTTTTCCTGACGCATACTCTTTCACCGCGGCTATTAACACATCCATCTCCGATTCCATTTTTGGATAAATTGTACGTATCTTTTCCAAATCAGGTTTTCTTGCTGCCAACTCCATCCTCAAAGCCTCATTTCTTACAAATGAGCCCCCTATGTTTGCCGACATCCCTTTTATAGTATGCGCCTGTGCTTCAATTGCATGAACATCATCGCTTTTAAGGAGGTCCTTGAGTTTTTTAATCTGTCGCGGTGCATCCTCTAAGAAAGCCCCGCAGAGTTTTCTTAACAGTTCCTCGTCGCCGTCAAATCTGGAAAGTGTTTCCTCTATGTCAAACACAATAAGTTTCGGTTTTTGTGCCCTGGCAGCATCCAACTCAATCGCTGAGTGCTCAGCGGAGTCAACCGGAGCATACCTTGCAATTATTTCGTAAAGAGCACCAGCTGCAATAGGTTTAGATATAAAGTCGTTCATTCCGGCCTCGATGCACCTCTCTCTGTCGCCTTTCATAGCATGTGCTGTCATGGCTATTATCGTTATTTCCTTGTTGATGTTTTTATCTTTGCCGCTTCGTATTATGCCGGTAGCTTCAAAGCCATCCATCTCCGGCATTTGGACATCCATAAATACAAGGTCAAAGCTCTCTCTGCCCAACCTCTCCAAGGCCTCTTTGCCAGTCATTGCGGTTACTACCGAATGGCCTTTCTTTCTCAATAATCTCACTGCCAGTTCACGATTTACGATGTTGTCCTCGGCAAGAAGTATTTTGAGGCTCTTGTGTTTTTCCGAATCAGTGGCCGTTTTAGCAGCAGCAGAGTCGTTCACTGAGCCGTTAAGGACAATGCACATTGTACCGGCAAACGTTTGATATTTAGCAGGCATTGGAAGAGTTAC
This sequence comes from Nitrospirota bacterium, assembly GCA_015233895.1. Taxonomy (NCBI): domain Bacteria; kingdom Pseudomonadati; phylum Nitrospirota; species Nitrospirota bacterium. Next base: position 139,790 of record JADFXG010000001.1, read on the forward strand.
CAAAACGCCTGATTGCCGGCATCTTGCAGCAAATCCCGGTGAGGCTCCGTAATTCAGCATTACTATTTCAGGGTCAGGTTGGCGGTTTTCAGATTTTATATCCAGCACAGCGCTAAAACCGTCTGCATCCTTTAACTCAGATGAAATTATTGCAACTGCTATCTGAGTACCTGAGGCTGCAGCTTGTTTATAGGCATCTTCAATTTCAGAGGCGCTCTCTGCCTCATAAACGCTAAATCCGCACCACTTTGACATATTAACTAAAACCTGTCTGCTTAATTCATCTGAGTCTGCCACTATTATGGATTTACCGGAAAAGATTTTTGCCAGACTGGGTTTAAGCTCCACCCCTCTGTCTGTTAAGGCATGGCATTGGATAGTGAAATTAAAAGTGGTACCAACGTTAACAGTACTGCTTACTGTTATATCCCCTCCCATTAAAACAATGAGTTTTTTTGTTATAGTGAGGCCCAGTCCGGTGCCGCCGTATTTTCTTGCCGTTGAGCGGTCAGCCTGTGTGAAACTGTCAAAAATAGCGCCTTCTCTGCCCTTTGGTATTCCTATCCCGGTATCGGTTATTGTGAAATGAAGCGTAACGGTGCCATCCAGAGCTGCGCCCTTAGAGAGTTTAAGAGTGACAGAGCCTTTTTCTGTAAATTTTATAGCGTTACCGCAGATGTTTATAATTATCTGCCGCAGCCTTGCAGGGTCACCCATTACCATGACAGGGACATCCGGCTCTATAATGCAGTGAAGCTTTATGCCTTTTTTCTGAAACTGTACAAGAAGCGGGTCGAGGGATGATTCCACTGCGTCATAAAGATTAAACTCCATACTGTCAAGCTCAAACTTTCCGGCCTCCATCTTAGAGTAATCCAGCACACTGTTCAATAAGTGAAGCAGGGAGTGAGCAGAATCTCTGACCATTTCCAGATTCCTTCTTTGCTCAGAGGACAGTTCTGTTTCCAAAGTAAGCTCAGTCATTCCGATTATGCCGTTCATAGGGGTTCTAAGCTCATGGCTGATACTGGCTATGAAATCGCTCTTTGCAACATTGGCAGCCTCTGCAGTCTCTTTATCTGTCCTCAGTTGTGCCTCAACCTGCTTTCTTGCAGTTATGTCAAATGAAACCAACAGATAGGATGTCAGGTTCCCGTAAGAATCATAGAGATGATTAGTTTTTGAAGCCAGCACGATATAAGAGCCATCATTTTTTCTGAACCGATACTCTAACGGGGTGTGGTGCAGTGCATTTTCCCCTGCAATTTGCATACATGTATTTATATCATCAGGGTGAATATAGGCCATGATGTCGGTGTTTAAGAGGGCGTCGACGGAATAACCTGTATTTAAAGCAAATGAGTTATTGGCAAAAATAATCCGCCAATTGGTATCAATCTCAAGCACAAAATCGTGCATATTTTCAACGAGGTTGCGGTATTTATCACCGGTTCCTGCATGAGAGCTAATCATACCTCCTTGTGCTGCCACAACATTATCCATTCCTATATACCTGCACAAACCGTCCTTTCGCCCACACAAACAATACCGCCGGTTTAAGTTAATCACAAAGCGTCTGCCTAACGACAGACACAACATAAAGCAATCCCACTGTATTTTAGCATTTTTTTAGTGTTTATTTAAACTAAAAAGTTTATTTGCATATTTTTATAAATTGTGATAACATGAGAGAAGGTATGGCGGTAGACATAGCTACTAAGGCTGCAACAGACAGCACACTTATCGGATTTCTGACTGACAAGGAGTTTTCAATTCCGCTTGCGCAGATGTTGCTCTTTGTAATAGCAAATTCGGTTTGTCTCCTTTTAGGAAAATTTCGTCTGGGCCTTGTTGTGACGTATATGTTTGTTTTTTTCTGGGGATATATCTACAAGCGGGAGTTCCTTATTGCTACTTTTGAAAAGACCGAGTGGGGGGTGCCTCTTTACGCTTTCTTTGGCACGTTCATCCTCATTATGGGCACAATCGGCTTACTTAAAAAAGACTAAAACCAATGCGCTTCTTATAATAGCAAAATAACGACTCGTTCCGATTTTAATTCAGAAGTATAACGAGGCGGCAAGGAGCAAGCGACAAAGACGTACTTTTTGTACGTTGAGGAGCTTGTAACGAAGTCAACAAAGTTAGACGATTGAATTAGAATCGGAATCAGATATTAACCAGAGTAAAGAACCCCCCTTCTTCAGTTTCAACTTTATAGCCGTACATAATTATGGTTTCGTTCAGGGGACGACCCAAAAGAAGGTTCATGTAGTCATTGGGCACACCCATCTTATCGGAAAGCATATGGCGAATTGTCATATCGTAACTTAGGATGTCAAACACTTCATTAACAACGTCCTTTCCTGAGCGAATCTCTTCAAAAAGGTTGTTTAGTACGCTGTAGGAACATTTCATTTCGTGTGTTTCAACAATATCCATGAGAGCAGGGTTAGATTGTAAAAGCGTTTCACGGGTCATCTTTTCCTCAGCAAACACGCTGAGAAATTTCTCTGTATTCCAACACTCAAACGCCTGGCACTGAGCAGGGCGTTTTTCGTAAATCCGGCAGGAGACATCATCTATGTTAAAAAAAATACATTCTCTGCTGTCCGGTTTTTCTTTTATTTTAATCAGCTCCTCATCAATAGTGATAAACTCGTCGTCAACATTATTATAGACAAGCTCACCGCTTCTGATAGTGTAGATGTCTTTGTAGTTGAGAGTTCCTTCCATTAAGAGCACCTGATCAATAACATGCAGCGTGGGAGAGCCCTTTGTGCAGCAGTCGCCGCATCTTTTGCATTCGGTTTGTTCAGTGCCTGGGGTTATTATTTCCATCTTTCAATTCTCCTTTAGAATTTTAAAAATATTGCTTTTGTAGTTAACTCAGCTACTAAAAACATGGATTCCTGCCTTCGCAGGAATGACAGAAAAAAGCGAAATGACATGTAGCCCCTCATTTGTCATCCCGCACTTGATGCGGGATCCAGTCATTTTCTCTACATCCGTAAACGTCATAAAGTCTTCTAACTGAGTTAACTTAATAAGCATTATAAAGAATTTATTATATCAGAATAATTAAACTAAATGTCAGCAATTAAGTTAAAGCGTAAAAATGTGGTATAATAAAGAGATGAAACTGGCGGCTCAAAATAAGAAGGCGTACCATGACTACACGATAGAGGAAACTCTGGAGGCCGGAGTTAGTTTAAAGGGCACGGAGGTAAAGGCTATACGTGAGGGCAGAATTAACTTACGGGACAGCTATGTGATAATAAAAGACAGTGAGGCATTCATGCTTAATTGCCACATAAGCCCTTACAGCCACGGTAACATAATGAACCACGAGCCGCTTAGAACACGGAAACTGCTTTTTCACATAAAGGAAATACTAAAGTTAGTGGGTAAAACGGCACAGCGGGGGTATTCGCTGATTCCGCTTAAGGTGTATTTTAAGGGGCCTTACGTGAAGGTTGAGGTGGGGCTGGCTAAGGGCAAGAAAGAGTATGAAAAGCGGGAGAAAATCAAGGAGCGTGATATAAAAAGAGAGATGGACAGAGAGATGAGTTAGGAATCGCACATAATGGGGGCGTATGGATTCGACGGGGGTTATGAGGCTTAGGCAGCATGTCGTGTTTCCGCGGTCACGTAAAAAAGCGGAAAAACTTACAAAAGCCAACGACGAACTGGCACTTGCCGCTTAAATAAAGCGGCACGCAACCCCGGAGAGGTCTGCTATCTGTGGGTATGCGTCATAAAGCGGGCTGGCGTCTGATGAGGTCCCTGCATCGGACGTAAGATCAAAGGGAATACGGGTACGGTGAGCCTGTCTGTTGGCGCTTAAGTACCCGAGAACTAAAAGACAGACTAAGCATGTAGCGGCTTAAGAGTAGTACTTTCGGACGCGGGTTCGATTCCCGCCGCCTCCACCAACTACGGTTTCTTTGCTTTAACGCTTATTATAAGCGGACAGTTTTTACAAACATCGGCCCCGGGAAATATATCTCCGGGTCTTGTTACTGAAGCACTGCCGGATAGTTTTTTTCTTTCTAAAAGTCTTTGAGTTACCCGCTCTATGTGTCCGCCGGGAATCATAACGTTTATCTCACCTCGTTCGGTCTTTCCTGAGTTATAACTTCCACTGCACGCTGTCAACATGTTTAACGTGTTTTCATTGTAGGAAAATACGCTCCCTCCGCACGCCGATGAATTCATCGTAAGAGACGGCCTTAACGGATGGACATCCATAGCGGCCATATAATCCACAACCAGATGGTACGCCTGCATATTGTCACAATAAAAGTGCACAACATCCGGTGCAAAGTAGCAATCTGAAAGAGGTGAAACGACAAAAGCTTTCAACTCTAAATAAGGTAACCGTGACTTTGTTTTTAGAAATCTTTCAGCTTGCTCCATATCCCTTGTGTATTTAAGATGAGCTTTGACCTCAGCTTCATCCAGCGGTTTCCATCCAAACATGAATTGCGCACTTGCACAACCCAAAGTCTCTTTTGTTCCCAATACTGTCTGCCCTTTCATTCTGGGACCAATTTCAAACTGGCAAAATGTTATGGGATGAACCGGTACGTGGTAAGTGGCATTGTTTTTAAAATCATCAAGCTCGGTATCGTTAAAAATAAATTTCACGGCTATCGGATAGTGCATAAGTCTGAGCTCATCCATCAGAATGTGCTGTATTTCTCTGTTATCCATAAATAAATCCCTCCTATTGTATTTTATCGTGTTGTTTCTCTTTAATCTGTGAGTCGGCAAGCGCTTTAAGTGCCTCTTTATCTGTGGGGTTATCTTTTGTGTACCCGGTGAGGAAATAAACAGCCCGCTCATGCTGGTTAATCTTTATCAGGGCAAGTGCGATTTGTTTGTCTCTGTCTTTTAAAAAATATGTTGAGATTAAAAGGTGTACCTGTGCCTCATCCACCCTGCCTTTTTTCATCAATGCAAGGTACATGGAATAGTTAATGTTTTTACTTGTCGGCATGATATTTAACCCTTTGGAAAATGCCGCTATTGCCTCATCCGTTTGGCCGTGGTCCATAAGGTCTAACCCATAATTGTTGTAAGCTACGAAATTATAGGGTGATACCTCTATTGCGTGTTTATACAAACTGTGGGAGTTTTTCCACGTAGCAGCCTGAAAGCAGGTCATTACGGAGAAAGTTGACAGAGAAAGAATTATTACCGAAATAAAAAAATACTCAGACTTTGGAAATCGCACTACTATATCCTTAACTCCAAAGCTAAGCATAATGTAAATTCCTGTCATCGGGATGTATGTATATCTGTCAGACATAGGGGCAAGTCCGATTTGTACAATCTGAATAACAGGAACCAGTGTTCCCACATAAAAAAGCCAGCCTGTAATCAGATATGGATACCGGCGGGCTTTCAAAAGCGCAAACACCGTAATCAGTATCAAAACCAGTGTTTTTAAGATAATGGGATAGCCCATAGCTTTAGCGGCGTATGGATAAATGACTGCAAGGTGAACCGGATAAACCAGCTCAATTAAATATTGCATATACGAATTTACAGAGTTTAAAATCCTAAAACCTAAAGGTAAAATATTAACATCAGCGGTCACACCGGCATCGTGCTGAAGTTTAAAGGTCACAATTGAAGACAAAACTGTAAGAATAAGAAACGGTATTTTTTCTGCTGCTATTTTTTGCCATCGGACGGTGTTTAATCTTCTAAGCGGCCAGAAATCAAGCAATAAGATAACAAACGGCAGAGTCACTGCCATAGGTTTAGACATCAGGGCAAGGATAAAAAAAAGTAGAGACGCAAAATAAAAATTCCGTTCCTGTCCATATTTTACGTAACAAATTAAGCTTAGAAACCAAAACATGGCACAAAGGAGATTTTTCCTTTCAGATATCCATGCGACAGTTTCCACCCCCAGAGGATGCAGAGCAAACAGAGCGGCAACGCCTGCCGATAAAAAAATATCCCCCTTTGTCATTAGCTTAAACAGCCAAAACAGCAAACACACATTTAGCAAATGAACTGTCAGGTTTGTAAAATGATGGCCTCCCGGATTGTTTTTGCCAAACACAGAGATGTCTGTCATATGGGAGACCCATGTAAGAGGAAACCAATTTGAATCATAACCGGCACTAAGTGCCCACAAGATGCCCTTAAAGGTCAGTCCGTCAGCTATATGTGGATTTTCCATAACATACCTGAAATCATCGTAGCTTACAAAATCAAAGTGTAGAACCTGAATATAAACGCACGCAGTTAATGTGACAATGACAAAAAGTGCCTTGACACTATCCCCGCTATTGATATTGGCTGGTTGCAACATATAGTATATATCCCTGCATTTATGCTATTCTATCATAACAAGATGTATAAAAACCTCTGTAAATACCAAGCCCTTATCGTCCCTGAGGGCAGGCTAAACTGCCGTAACAAGATAGCCGGCATTTTCAGGTTAGCGTTCTTGTGTGTACTTTTCCTTATCTTGCTATGGGGATGTACCAGGGACACTCAGCCTTTAAGAGTAGGTACTAACGTATGGCCCGGGTATGAACCGCTTTATTTAGCCAGGGAGTTAAAGTATTTTGATAACAACATATTGCTTGTTGAGTATTCCTCAGCCTCAGATGTAATCAGAGGCTTTCGCTATAATGCAATAGATGCGGCGGCACTAACCATGGATGAGGCTTTACTGCTGATTAAGGATGGATATGATATAACAGTTGTCCTTGCAATGGACATTTCATCCGGAGGAGATGTCATTTTAGGCAGAAGTGGATTAAATAAGCTCTCAGACATTAAGGGGAAACGCGTTGGTGTTGAAAAGACTGCGCTTGGTTCATATTTCTTTGCAATTGCACTGGAGACTGTTGGATTAAAACCTTCGGACACCATACCAGTCAACATGGAGGTTGACAGGCACGAAACAGCCCTTAAAACCGGGATTGTGGATGCTGTTGTGACATTTGAGCCAGTGAGAATAAAGTTAATTGCCGCAGGCGCAAATGTACTTTTTGACAGCTCTCAGGTTTACGGAGCTATTGTAGATGTACTTGTAGTGCATAATGACTATCTGAGAAAGACTCCCAATAATGTAAATACACTGAATGCTTTACTTGAAGGGTGGTTTAAATCTCTTGACTATGTGCATAGCAATCCTCAAAATGCATATAAGATAATGGCGGAAAGAGAGGGTATCTCAAAAGATGAGTTCGTTACGGCACTGAAAGGGCTGCATATTCCTGACATAAAGGAAAACCGTACGATGCTATGCGGCATAAAACCAACACTTCTTTTGACAACTAACCAAATGAAGAGATTTATGATTGCCAATGATTTACTCCAAAAAGATTTCAATGTAAATAGCATTTTTGACAAATGCCAGATAAACGCCCTGAAAAGATGACAACCGGAATTAAAAACATTACAACTGCCAACAAATACCCGTTTGTGTTGTCTCTGCGCTTTATAATCCCGCTTATATTGGTGCTGATGACAATGTTAAGTTTCCTTTATATCAATTATTTAGAAAGGCAGAGAGCTTTAACACGAATTCAGGAAAACAGCCTGAGAGAAATTACGGAACTTGCTATTTATCTACAGAATATACTGGAACATCTAATAAAAGAAAATCGCATAGATCTCGTTCAGGAACAAATAGGATTGCTTGGCTCAAATATCAAATTACGGCTGGTATTGTTAGCGGACGAAAATGATAATATTATTGCATCAAGCCAGCGCAAATGGAATGGCCATAATATTGACGAGGTCTTCTCTTCTAATTTGACCGGCGATGAAAAGCTGAATATCTTAAGTGGTGTGGAAACTACAAGGTCACATAGAAAGTCTAACGTCATAAAATCCGCTTATGACGCTTCTTTATATGCCCTATACCCTATATATTCCTCAATATTAGGGGAACAACTCCATCATGTAAGTGTCTGTGTTTTGTATATAGAGTATGATTTATCCAGACAAACATACAATTCAAACAGAAGGATATTTCTAAGTGATTTAAACTACCTGATTTTCTTTGCCATCGCATATATCCTTCTTGGCTCCGTAATACATCTGCTTATAACACGCAGGTTAATCAAGCTGGCTTCTGTTGTTAAAAAGTTCGCAAGTGGAGAGATGACAGTAAGAGCAGGTACTGACGGAAAAGACGAAATAACGAATCTCGCCTTCGGTTTAAACACAATGCTTAACAAAATTATAGCAGCACAGTCTGATTTACAGAAATCAAAAGATGAGCTGCTCGATATTTTAGAAAGTATCAGCGACGGGTTCTTCACCCTGAACAGGGAGTGGCGTTATACCTACTTAAATACAAATGCTGGGAGGATGGTAAAGCGTAATTCCAAAGACCTCATTGGCAAAATCATTACTGAGGAATTCCCTGAAATCGTTGACACTCCTTATTACCGGTTATACGATAACGTTATGAAAACTGGTGAAGTAACACACTTTGAATACTATTACCCGTTGCTTGAAAGATGGTATGAAGGAACTGTATATCCTTATACAGATGGCATCTCTGTTTATTTCCAGGATGTTACTGAACGTAAGAGGTTAGAGGAACAGGATAAGACAATTCTTCGTACTTCTTTAGACGGTTTTATAATATTTAATGCCGAAGGAGGATTTATAGAGACAAATGACGCATTTTGCAACATGACGGGTTACACATCCGAGGATTTGCTGAATATGAGTTTATCGGACATAGAAGCATCTGAAAGCCCTGAGGAAACCCGGCTCCATATACAACAAATTAGCGATGTCGGCTCTGATAAATTTGAAACCAAACACAAAACAAAGGATGGCAGAATCATTGACGTTGAAGTGAGCATAAATTTCATAAGGAATAGCGGGCTTATCTTTGCATTTCTACGTGATATCACAAAGAGAAAGAATATGGAAATGCAACTCAACGAACTTAACAAAAACCTGCAAAGAAGGGTAACTGAAGAGGTGGAGGAAAACAGGTGGAAGGATCAAGTTATGTTTGAACAGTCCCGCCATATAGCCATGGGAGAACTACTGGTAAATATAGCTCATCACTGGAGACAACCTCTGAATGCCATCTCAGTTATAGCACAGGAAATCAGGGATGCAAAAATGTTTGACGATTTAACTGACGAATATCTCGATAGTAATGTAAATATGATTATGGTAGAGCTGCAGTTGTTATCGGACACGATTGACAACTTTAAGAGTTTCTATCATGTGGAAAAAGAAAAGAAACAATTCAGCATAGCCGGAGCGGTAGAAAAAAGCCTGTCTTTAATGGAGGGATATTTTAAAAATCGTCAAATCAAAATTGAAATAGATGTTAAGAATGATGTTATGGTTGAAGGGTATCCAAACGAGTTTTCCAGAGCTATACTATCCATCCTGAACAACACAAAGGATATATTCGAGGAAAGAGCAATTGAAAATGGACACATAAAGATAAAACTAAAAGAAGATGGCGAGGTTGGTAAGGTAATGTTATGTATATCGGATAATGGTGGCGGAATAAGAGATGATATAATAGGTAAAATATTCGACCCTTATTTTACTACAAAACATAAGGCACGCGGTATCGGGCTTGGACTTTACATAGCAAAGTCTGTAATTGAGATGAACATGTCGGGCTCTATAAGAGCACAAAATACAGAAGAAGGTTTGGAGGTTATAATCGAGTTATGACAAAAGAAAGAGAAGAGAGATTAAAAGACATAAGTGTTCTCTACGTAGAGGATGATGCTATAGTTAGAATCATTATAGCGAAATTCATGCGCAGACGGTGTAAAGCTGTATTTGAAGCTGAAAACGGCAAGGTAGGTGTAGAACTTTATAAACAACATGAGGTAGATATTGTAGTTACAGATTTAGAAATGCCTGTGATGAATGGCTTTGAAATGATAGGACACATACTTAAAATAGAGAGGGAACAGCCGATAATAATCACCACAGGCTATAACGACGATGAGCATACAGTTATCGAGGCGTGTAAACATATAATTAAACCGATAGATGAGGAGAAATTACTTAATGCTATTATTGATTGTGTAGAAAGAAGCAGGTAAGTTATAGCTCGGCTTCAGCCGGCGTTAAACTGATATTGCAGCTATAGTGGTATTCGTTGTTCTTTGACGAATCCCTGGACAATATCTGAATTACCCTGCAACAAAAAGTCCCTTTATGCTATAATTCAATATATATTTAACCGCACACACACGGGGGTAGTTTAGTTTTGGAAACAGAGGCTTTTTTTGGGACATATTTAGTCAAAAGAAACCTGATAACTGAGAAAGATATGCTGGATGCACTTAAGTATCAGAGTCAGGAGACCCCGTCTTTTATAGACATGGCAACGAGGCTTTCCTTTCTTAGCATGAAAGATGTGTATGAAATACTTAACTATCACGCCATGTCTGATTATTCATTTGAGGAAATTGCTCAAAAAAAAGGCTTTCTTACCGCTAAGCAGGTTGAAATAATAACCACAGAGAGGGAAAAGCTAAGGCCGCCTATCGGTGAAATCCTTGTTTTACAGAATAAGATTCAAAAGGACGTGATGCCAAGGGAACTTGACAAGTATCACGATATAAAATCCCGGTACCACGATATAAGTGAGATGTTAAAAAGTGTAAAGATGTTTCATGACATTCCTGAACATATTTTAGAAACGCTTGCTTACATTGGCGAAAAAGTCACATGCAGGCCGTATGACCGTATAGTGGCTCAGAATGAAGAGGCAGATTGCTTCTATGCAGTGATCTCAGGTTCGCTTAAGGTAAGCAAAAACTCACCTGATAGCCCTGACAATGAATTATTCCTCTACAAAATAACCAAAAATGACGTCTTTGGCGTTTCCGCAATATTTGAATCACAACGGCGCATGGCAAACGTAACCTGTGAGGAGTTGGCCACACTTCTGAAATTCGAGAGAGAGCAATTCCTTCAATTTCTGAAAGATTACCCCAAAGCCTCCTATCACATTCTTATGTTTATAATAAGGCGGTTGCTTTACCGTCTTTATGCCACATCAGACGAACTTGCCATGCAGCAGAGCAATGTGCATGGACAGGAGACAGACAGCACTTTGAATGATGTGGTGTAGTGTCAAATTGTTCTGATTTGTAGCAATACTGTATCCTCAGGTTTTTCGCTCTTTTACGCTTGCAGGCAAACTGCCTGGCCTTAATCTACACACCTCAGGTGCCGCCATAGCCAACTGTAACATTACCGTCCTCCAGAATTACCGGAACTATCCTCCGCCCACCGGAATAACTTAGCATCTCATCCATTTTGTCCCCATCACGGGCTACGTCAAAGAATACGGCATTGCCTCCATAAGCCGACCTGGCTTTTTCCGTGTAGGGTCAACCGGCTTTCCCGTATATAACTACATCTTTTTTCATTTTTTTGAAGTCCCCCTTTTCTTTGTGCTGGACATATATTACCAATATAACATATTATAAAGGACTTATGAGCGTGCATAGGAAAACTAAAGGAGATTTAACCAGAGAGCTTGATGAGCTTAAGGACAAGGTGTCTTATTTTGAGGAAAAGGCTCATAAGTGTAAGGAGTGTGAGGCTAACCTTAAGGAGACTGAGACCAGGTTTATGTTAATGGCCGATTCAGCGCCAGTTTTTATATGGATGTCTGAGGCTGACGGTAAACGCAATTATTTTAACAAAGTGTGGCTTGATTATACAGGAAGAACGATAGACGAGGAATCCGGCAATAACTGGATTAAAAACATTCACCCGGAGGACAGAGAGAAATTTGAAGAGATTTATAACAAGCATGTGGAGCTGAAAGAAGCCTATAAGGTAGAGTACCGTTTAAGACGAAAAGACGGTATTTACCGCTGGATACTTGAAACAGGCACCCCTCGTCATTGTATGAACAATGAGTTTAACGGCTTTATAGGCTCAGCTGTCGGTATAACGGAAAGAAAGGAGGCCGAGGATCGCCTTCACTACATCGCTCATCACGATATGCTTACCGGATTGCCAAACAGGATGCTTTTCTTTGACCGTCTCAATAATTTCATAGAACAGGCTAAACGGTATAACTACATGCTGGCGCTGCTTTTTCTTGATCTTAACCGCTTTAAAGCTGTAAATGACCTCTATGGCCATCACATTGGAGATATGCTTCTTAAGGAGACTGCCCTTCGCCTCAACGATTGCATCAGAAAGTCAGACACTTTGGCACGTATGGGCGGAGATGAGTTCAATATCATACTGTCACGAATAGCTGGCAAGAAGGACCCCAGATCTGTCGCTTTAAAAATCATAGAGTCCCTTACAAAACCATTTCTTATCGAGGGGTATGAGTGCTCTGTGGGAACCAGCATTGGTATCAGCATTTATCCGCTTAACGCCTCAGAGGCTACTATGTTAATAAAAAAGGCTGACGAGGCCATGTATAAGGCTAAAGAGAAGAAGACCAGTTCTTTTGAATTCTGCACCGTGTAAGACCTTTTCAACCTGCTGCTAAAACCTTTAAACACCTCATGTTGACATCTTAATGCTCTGTGTTGGTATGTGGTACATTTCCTTTTAATTGGTATAAGTGCTTGATTTATTTATGTGTATTTGTTAGTATAATTTAGCTTTTGCTTTGAAGGAGGGCCTTATGAAAAAACATCTATGGTCTTTAATTGCTTTTGTGTGTCTGATACTTTTAACAGTAGCCTCAGCAACAGAGGGGGCAAACAGGGGTGTGGCAATTAAAATTAAAAATGAAAGCGGAAAAGAGGTGACTCTCTACGGCGAAAGCCATGCTCTTGTAATCGGTGTTTCAGCGTACCAGGCTGGCTGGCCAAAATTGCCGGGGGTTGTTAATGACGTAGAGGTTGTCAAAAAGCTTTTAACACGCCAGGGTTTTGAAGTCGTTACCGTTTTAAATCCCAACAAGGACAAGCTTCTAAAGGCATATGATGATTTCATTCAAAATTATGGTTCAAATCCTGACAACAGATTGTTATTTTATTATGCAGGACATGGGTTTACGGAACATAAGTCTTATGGCGGCGACATTGGATACATAGTTCCTGCAGATGCACCTGTACCAGAGAAAGATAAGGCTGCTTTTGCTGCAAAGGCCATTGATATGCAGCAAATAGAATCTTTTGCTAAAAGAATTGACGCTAAACATGCGTTGTTTCTCTTTGACAGTTGTTTTTCAGGCTCTATTTTTGATATGACACGTGCTGTGCCTGAAAGTATTTCTTATAAGGCCTCAAGGCCTGTGCGTCAATTTATCACCTCAGGGGCAGCAGATGAGCCTGTGCCGGATAAGAGTATCTTTTTGGAGCAATTTAAGGCGGCTTTAGAGGGAGCTGCCGCTGATAAAGATGGCTATGTAACCGGCACGGCATTGGGTGAGTATTTGCAAAACACCGTCACTAATTACTCTAAGGGTACACAACATCCCCAATACGGTAAAATAAGAGATTCTAAATTAGACAAAGGCGATTTTGTTTTCAAAGTGAAAGATGCGGTGGCTGTTGCCACAACGCCGGCCATCAGCGATTCACAGCCAGCACCGGCTGAAAATGCGAGATTCGAACCCGATGGCTCAAAGCAGCAACAAAGCGAACCTGAAGTTGACTCAACACCGGATGAGGAGGCAACATTCAATCCGGATGGCTTAAAGCAACAACAAAGCGAACCTGATGGCTCTAAAGCATGGTGGGCAAGTAATCTTAGAGAGATGAAAAGATCATTCATTGAGCTTAAGTCATACTTAGAGACAGAATCAAATGTTGATAAGAAAATAGTTGCAATCAACAGATTTAAAGATACTTTTCCAAAAGATAATCCCTATTCAACAGAAGATAATGCAATTATAATGGAGATCAATAAAATACTTGAAAGATTAAAAAATAATAAAACAAATTATAATATCGCCGATGAAAACAGGCCAAAACCTGAACCTGTGCAAAGACCGGAGGATACGCCCCCGGCAGATGTGCCGCAATCTATTGGGAATGCCTTAAAAGGGTTTTTTGGTATTTTCACTAATCCAAATGCGAGATAAATTTTTTAAAACAGATCTACTTCTGATTTTAATTCAGATGAATTAGAATTGGAACAAGAGGAGCAAAGTGGAACAGAAAACAAGAATTAGCCGGAGATTTGAGGCCATTTTAAGGGAAGGGAAAAAAGCGTTTATCCCTTACATAATGGCAGGGTGCCCATCTATAGAAAAGACAGAGGAGTGGGTATTAAACTTCTCCCGGCTTGGATGCGACATTGTGGAGTTGGGAGTACCTTTTTCAGACCCTCTTGCCGATGGCCCGGCAATTCAGGCTGCTGCTGATATTGCCCTTAAAAACGGGGTTACTCTCAGAAGAGTTCTGTCTCTTGTTGCCGGTTTGCGCAAGAAAACTGACATAGCAATCATTCTTATGACGTACTTTAACCCAGTGTTTAAGTACGGGATGGAGCACTTTATACTTGATGCTGTGCAAAGTGGTGTCGATGGCGTAATAGTTCCTGACTTGCCCCCTGACGAGGAACCTGGCTTTAGGGGTCTGGCTTTGAAAAATAACCTTGATACTATATATCTCCTTGCTCCAACCTCTACAGAAGACAGAATCCAGCTTGTCGCTGAGGCCTCCCGCGGGTTCATATACTACGTGTCCCTGACAGGCATTACCGGCTCAACCATTACCATAAGTGCTGAGCTTAAGGGTATGGTTGAAAAGATAAAGAGAATTTCCGGTAAACCCGTAGCCGTTGGGTTTGGGATAAAGTCTCCGGAGGATGCCTCTGAGATAGCTGCTCATGCAGATGGCGTAATTATTGGCAGCTCTATAGTGTCAACTATGCTTAATGACGAAAAAGCTCTCACAGATTATATAATTAGTCTGAGAAAGGCTATATAGGAGACCTGCTGACTTGCCATGGTTTAAGAAACCCATAGATACACAAACACACAGAAAAGTGAAAATTCCTGAGGGATTGTGGGTTAAGTGTACGCTTTGTAAGGAGATAATCTACCGCAAGGAATTTGAAAAGAACCTTAAAATCTGTCCCAAGTGTAACTATCATTTCCGGATAGGAGCCAGAGAAAGAATAGCGCTGACAGCAGATAGTAACAGTTTTGAGGAGATGGACGCGCATCTCAGTCCGGACGACCCGCTTGAGTTTAAAGACACTGTTGCATATTTGGGACGGATAGAGGCCAGCAAAAAGAAAAGCAGCCTTAAAGAGGCAGTAGTTACCGGCAAGGCTGCTATAAACCGTCAGCCTGTGGTACTGGCCATAATGGATTTCTCCTTTATGGGCGGCAGTATGGGCTCTGTGGTAGGAGAAAAAATCGTAAGAGCTGCTGAACGCTCTGTCACTGAAAGGGTACCACTGATTGTGTTTACATCATCGGGTGGGGCACGGATGCAGGAGGGGATTTACTCTCTTATGCAAATGGCTAAGGTAAGTTCAACCATAGCCGCCTTAAAGGAGGAGTTAATACCTTACATCACGGTTTTGACAGATCCCACCTTTGGCGGAGTAAGCGCAAGTTTCGCGATGCTTGGCGATATAATTATAGCCGAACCAAGAAGTCTTATAGGTTTTGCCGGAACAAGGGTAATACAGCAAACCATTAACCGCCAGTTGCCGGAGGATTTTCAACAGGCAGAGTTTCTGCTTAAAAAAGGATTGATTGATATGGTTGTCCACAGAAGAGAGTTAAAGAGCACTCTTTCCAATATTATCCGCATTCTGACCTCAAATATGCCTGATGTACTACGCTGAGGCAATCAGTTACCTGTACTCACTCCAAAAGTACGGAATTAAATTAGGCCTTCAAAACATTGGATGGATTTGTGCTCTTTTAGATAACCCTGAAACTGCCCTAAACACCATTCATATTGCAGGCACAAACGGTAAAGGCACCACGGCAAAAGCCATGCAGAGTATTCTTTCCGCATCGGGTTATAAAACCGGTCTTTTTGTCTCACCCCACATGGTTAGATTTAACGAGCGGATAACAATTGACGGCTCTGAGATTTCTGAAGATGATGTTGTAAACCTTACCGGTGAAATCTTAGAGGCTCTCAAAGAGCGGCCTGACATACAGCCCACGTTCTTTGAATTTGTAACTGCTATGGCTTTTCTTTATTTTAGAAATATGGGGTGTGACTGGGCTGTTTTAGAAACCGGTATGGGAGGACGTTTTGACTCAACCAATGTTGTAACCCCGGCAGTTTCTATAATAACAACAATCGGTGAGGATCATAAGCAGTTTTTAGGGGATACGATAGAGAAAATAGCATTTGAAAAAGCAGGGATAATTAAAACCGGTGTGCCGGTTATCGTCCTGCCGCAAAGAACTGAGGCATTAGCCGTGATTAAAAATGTGTGCAGCGAAAAACAAAGCCCGATGTATATCTACGGAGAGGGTTTTGATGTAAAATCTGTTAAATGCACACCAGATGGAACCATTTTTGATTACCACGGCAAAAGTGCAATAGATGCGCTATCTATACCGGTAGTTGGCGCTCATCAGGCGGCAAACGTAAGCTCTGCCGTAAGAGCGTGGGAACTTATAATAGAAAGCGGCAAAATCAGCGGCAGCGAGGAGTTACTCAGAAGCTCACTTAAGCAAATGACATGGCATGGCCGGTGTGAGCTAACGATAATTAAAGGCATCCATTTTCTGTTTGACGGAGCACATAATCCTGAGGCTCTAACAATGCTCTCTGAGACAATTTGTCGGGTATATTTAAAGAGTGGAAACCCTAACTCATCATATGGCCGGATAATTTTAGTTTTTGCCGCAATGTCTGACAAAGACTGCAGCCGGATGGTTAACGAGATAGTACCTGCTGCGGATGAGGTCATATTTACCGCACTTTCTTATGGCAGGGCTGAAAAACCGGAGAGTTTACTGTCTGAGGTTAAATGGAAATTCACGGATAAAAGCTTTCACATAGCAACAACGGTTGCTGATGCGCTTAAGAAAGCGATAAATCTGTATAACCCCGGCACATTAATAGTTGTGGCCGGCTCGTTTTATCTACTGGGAGAGGCTAAGGAAATCCTCGGTGAAAAATCGGTTTTGCGGAGCCTTTCTGAGTCTGTATAAGCTTTTTTCTCTTGACAACGGATAGGGAATATGTTAATTTAACCATAGAAGTTGGTATAAAATGCACATTATTCTTTGGTGGCAGAGTGTACGAATTATAGAAAGAGAGGGCAGAATGGGACTACTCAAAGACATTAAAGAGCCTGAGGGCTTTGGCAAGTCACTGGAGAGCGTAAAAGAGTATTATGCAAAAGCTCAAAAAAAGTGGGACGAGACTGATTTAAACGATGGTGTGCGTTCAGAGGAGGAGCTTATTGGGATGGTGGACGAAAATTGGGAAAAACCGTTTGACCTTCGTATATTAATCGAAGCGTCCAAGACATTTGATTAGTACTTGAGTTGAAATGGATATTAAAAATCTTAGTTATTGGTATAAACGTTATACTGAGATTATAATAGATTTGGCTGTCGCCGCCGGATTCTGCGATGACATAATGATTTCTGAAAAGGCGTTCACCTCAGCATTTTTAGAGGCACAAAAAGATATAAAGATACTCAGTTACAGACGTAAAGTAAAAAAGGGAATTTCTCATGGTAAAATAGCCGGTATATTTTCCTTTCGGTTTATCAGATGGCAAATTGTTTATTTACCTGCGGGCTTGTTAGGCAACTCTTTGGCTTTAAAACTCAATTATATTGCCGGACTGGCTTTTGGGTTAAAAATGCTTGGTATTAACATAAGCACTGTTCCCAATCACTTGATTTCTGAACTTGAATATATAATGATGAGAAGACATATTAATCAGGAATTAATAGGCATTTGTTTTGAAATGATGTTAGCGAAAAATTAACCGGCAAAATATTAAAGATAACACCTGAGTGCCTTTCTGAGTCTGTTTAAGCATTGTGTTGTTGACAATCACCAATAAATCCTGTAGTATATCACAATGTGATTATATATTTATAATTATAATGTATATAAATCAATTAAACCAAAGGCGGATTTGACAGATGATAGATATTATGATAGCACGGTTAAAGCATGTGGAATGGGCATATCAGCTTGAGTTAGCTCTGAAAAAGAAAGATATAATATTTGACATAGGCTCGTATGACCAGTGTGAATTAGGCCAGTGGCTGTATAGTGAGGCAATAAAGCTGTATGCAGATGTCCCTGAAATTGATTTACTTGAGAGCAGCCATAAGATGTTCCATCTGGCAGCGGAAAGAGTAGTTAAGTGGCATAATGCTCCCAGAATCAGCACACGATTGGATGCGCAGGCTCAAATAGATTTTGAAGAGGCACAGAGAATGAGTAAAGATATAATTTATTCAATTACAATGCTTGAATTCAGGCTGTTGAAAAAGTATAAAGACAGCAATGCCCCTGACGATTTAAAAAACATGATCTTACATCCGTTAAAAACTTTAAACAGTATCTTGAAAAAATAGGTTAAATCAAACCAATTTCAGCCACAGTCCTTTTTGCCCTGACCAAAAAATTTTTGATTGATAAAAACAAAAAATATGTTGAAACTTTATGTAAATATATGTTAAAGTGTGTCGTTTAGATAAGGACTTTAGTAGAGTATAATCAGTACCAAAAATAAGTAGGAGGATTAAGTGTATGGCAAAGAAGTGGGTTTATTTCTTTGGTGATGGTAAGGCTGACGGGGACGGTTCTATGAAGGACCTTCTCGGCGGTAAAGGAGCCGGTCTTTCTGAGATGACCAAGCTCGGTATTCCAGTGCCCCCTGGGTTTACAATAACCACGGAGGCTTGTAACGAGTATTTTGTAAACGGCGCCAAGTACCCTGATGGGATGTGGGATCAGGCGATGGAGGACCTTAAGAAGGTCGAAGCAATTATGAACCTGAAGTTTGGCGATCCTGAAAGGCCGCTTCTGGTCTCGGTGCGCTCCGGTGCTAAGTTTTCTATGCCCGGCATGATGGACACTGTTTTGAATCTCGGTCTTTCAGATGCCACAATCACAGGCGTTATAGCAAGAAGTGGTAACGAGAAGTTTGCCTATGACGCTTACAGACGTTTTATCACAATGTTTGCTTCAATAGTTATGGGTGTTGACAGGATGAAGTTTGAGCACGTTCTGGATGAGGCAAAAGACAAGGCAAAAGTAAAGTACGATGCTGACCTAAACGTAGAGCAGTTGAAAGAGCTCGTGGTTAAGTTTAAGGCCCTTTATAAAAAGGAAACCAAACAGGACTTTCCTCAGGATGCCATGGATCAGATGAAAGCAGCTATTAACGCAGTGTTTGACTCATGGAACGGCGAGCGCGCAAAGACCTACAGAAAACTCAACGGAATTCCCGATGATCTCGGTACCGCTGTTAACATCTGTACGATGGTATTTGGTAACATGGGTAACACATCCGGTACCGGAGTTGCATTTACAAGAAATCCCTCCACCGGTGAGAATAAGTTTTACGGTGAGTGTCTGATTAACGCTCAGGGCGAGGACGTTGTGGCAGGTATTCGTACCCCTATGCCGGTCAGCGATCTTAGCAAAGACATGCCGGATGCGTACAATCACCTCATGGATATTTACAAAAAACTGGAGCTGCACTACAATGATATGCTTGATCTGGAGTTTACAATTGAAGACAAAAAGCTCTTCATGCTTCAGGTAAGAGTAGGTAAGAGAACGGCAGCAGCAGCCTTAAAGATTGCCATGGATTTAGTAGAAGAGGGTAAAATCAGCAAGGAAACGGCAGTGCAAAGAGTAGAACCTCCGCAGCTTGACCAATTCCTGCATCCAATGATAGACCCTAAGGCAAAACTCAATAAAGTAGCTAAGGGACTTCCAGCCTCACCCGGAGCAGCAGTAGGAAAGATAGTGTTTACCGCTCAGGACGCTGAGGCATGGGCAGAAAAGAAAGAGAAAGTCATACTGGTCAGACTTGAAACATCCCCCGAGGACATCGGTGGAATGCACGCAGCCCAGGGAATTCTGACAGCCCGCGGCGGTATGACCTCACACGCAGCAGTTGTTGCAAGAGGTATGGGTAAACCTTGTGTGGCAGGATGCGGTGACCTCGTAATAGATTCTAAGAAAAAGACCCTCAACATAAAAGACAACAGCTTAAAAGAGGGTGATATGTTAACTATAAATGGTTCCACCGGTGAAATCATTATCGGTGATACTAAGCTTATCGAACCTGCAATAACTGGCGATTTTGCTAAGTTTATGGGCTGGGTGGATGAGTGCAGAACGATGGGCGTAAGAGCCAATGCCGACACGCCGCATGATGCAGAGGTAGCTATTAAGTTTGGAGCCGAGGGAATCGGTCTTTGCAGAACAGAGCACATGTTCTTTGAAGAGGACAGAATCAAGGCCGTGCGTGAGATGATTCTTGCCGACGACGAAGAGGGCAGACGCAAGGCACTTAAGAAAATTCTCCCTATGCAGAAGAAAGATTTCAAGGGAATCTTCAAAGTAATGAAGGGCAAACCGGTTACAATCAGGCTTCTTGACCCGCCGCTTCATGAGTTCCTCCCACACACAAAGAAAGAGATCGATGGACTTGCAAAGGAGATGGGAGTGTCTGCTGCCAAACTTAATGAAAGAAATGAGGCACTTCATGAGTTTAACCCGATGCTTGGACACAGAGGTTGCCGTTTGGGTGTAACATATCCTGAGATGTATGAGATTCAGGTGCAGGCAATTATGGAGGCCGCATGTGAGCTTAAGAAAGAAGGCCAGGATGTAATTCCAGAGATAATGATTCCACTGGTAGCAGTACCTGAGGAATTTAAGAGACTAAAAGAGATGACCATAAAGACCTGCGATGCAGTTATGGAAAAGGCAAAATTGAAAGTGGATTACTTAATCGGAACGATGATTGAGCTTCCACGCGCAGCCCTTGTAGCCGATAAGATAGCAGAAGATGCTGAGTTCTTCTCATTTGGCACCAATGACCTTACCCAAACCACCTTCGGATTAAGCCGTGATGATGCCGGACGCTTCTTACCATTTTATGTAGATAAGAAGGTGCTTCCCGATGATCCGTTTGTAACTATAGACATCGGCGGAGTTGGCCAGCTGGTAAAGATGGGTATTGAAAAGGGACGTTCCACCAAACCCAAACTCAAAGTAGGTATTTGCGGCGAGCATGGCGGAGAGGCAAGATCAGTTGAGTTTTGCTTTAACGTAGGAATGGACTATGTAAGCTGCTCTCCTTACAGACTGCCGCTGGCAAGACTAGCAGCAGCACAAGCAGCACTCAAGAAAAAGGCAGGAAAAGCAGCCTCAACTACTGCTTAACCGGTTAACTGTTATATGTTTGTAAAAAGGGGGAGGGAATATAACCCTCCCCCTTTTTTATTTGTACCGGCATCAGGTATAATAATAAATGATACCGAGTTGTCAGAGGTGAAAATGGCCGATGAGATTAGCATCTGCACGGTGTGTGCATGGCGGGAGCACTGTAATAAGAAGTTTTCCATAAGTGGTAAAGATATCCGGTGCGTGGATTTTACAAGGGACCTTTCAATAAAGGAAACAAAAAAGTGAATTAAACATCTGATTCTTCCTTTTACAAATATTGTAGAAAAGATAATTGGGTTTTCTTTTTAGCATTGTTACCTCCGATCTGGGGGTCCAGTCTGTTTTATCTGCGGGTTTTCAATTTACTCATCTTGCTGCTTATTGTTATTATATATGGTGAATCCGCTGGTATCAACAATAATACCGGCATATAACAGGGGAGAGCTTCTCAGGGAGACTATCGTAGATGATTACATTAGCGTTTACTGACTCGGATGACTTACGGAAATCTTGAGTTAATAAATAATTTAAAAGATAATTTGATAAACCGGGCATGGAGGAAATAATGAAGATATTGGTAATAGGCAGCGGCGGACGTGAACACGCTATAATATGGGCTTTAAAAAAGAGCAAACGAGTGGATAAAGTTTATTGCTGTCCCGGTAATGCAGGCATAGCCGCTATGGCCGATTGTGTTGACATAGAGGTTGAGAATGTAAATGGACTTATAGATTTCGTAAAATATGAGTGGATAGACTGCACGATAGTGGGCCCGGAGGTGCCGCTTTGTGCCGGCATTGTGGATTCATTTGAAAAAGAGGGTTTAAAGATATTTGGGCCAAATCGTATGGCTGCAGAGCTTGAATGTTCTAAGGCCTTCTCTAAGGATTTCATGAGACGTTACGGGATTCCCACAGCCGATTACAAAGTGTTTTCATCAAACATATTCGCAGAGGAATATGTGCGCATCAAGGGCGCTCCGATTGTAGTTAAGGCCGATGGGCTTGCCGCAGGTAAAGGGGTTATAGTAGCTGGCAGCACAGATGACGCTATTGCTGCCATCAGATTAATCATGAAAGACAGGGCATTTGGCAATGCCGGAGATAAAGTAATAATAGAGGATTGCATTGAGGGCGAGGAGGCATCTTTTATGGCCTTTACGGATGGGAAAACGATAATTCCCATGGTCTCATCTCAGGATCATAAGCGCATCTTTGATAACGATCTCGGGCCAAACACCGGAGGCATGGGTGCTTACAGTCCGGCTACGGTTATAACTCCGGAGATAGAACAAATTGTCATGGAAAAAGTCATGAAACCAGTAATCCACAACCTTGCCAAAGAGGGTATTAAATACAAAGGAATTCTCTATGCCGGCCTTATGATTAAAGATGGAAAACCGTACGTGCTTGAGTTTAACTGCCGTCTTGGCGACCCTGAAACTCAGGCGGTCCTCATGCGGCTTGAGTCGGAACTAATTGACATCATATTTGGGGTGATTGAGGGTAATCTGGATAAAGTAAAAGTTGAGTGGTCAACCCGTCACTCTGTTACAGTGGTGTTAGCCTCAGGTGGGTATCCAGGAAAATTTGAAAAGGATAAGCCAATCTCAGGACTTGATAAAGTAAAGGCTCTCAAAGATGTTGTTGTCTTTCATGCCGGCACAGGATATAAGGACAATTCAATAGTTACTTCAGGTGGTAGAGTTTGTGCTGTGAGCGCACTAGGCAGAAACATTAAAGATGCACTTGAAAAAGCCTACTCAGCTATTAAACTGATACACTTTGACAATATGCACTACAGAAAGGACATTGCACACAGAGCTGTCACACTCAAGCCGGAATGAGTTTTTATCCAACTGTTCCAACATAAGGAAATCTCTTCTAAAGACACATTATGTTATAATTAAAACTGTTTATATGAAAAAATTTAACCTGTTATACGACTCCACAATTGCCATGACAAAGATTGGCAGGTACCGGATACTACATGAGCTTGGACAGGGAGCCATGGGGTTAGTTTACCGGGGAGTGGATACGATTATTGACAGGGTAGTTGCCATCAAAACTATCAAAATAGGGAAAGCCATAACGAATGTTAATTTAAAGGATATGCTTGGCCTGTTTTATCAGGAGGTAAGAATAGCCGGGAAATTATCCCATCCCAATATAGCAACCATCTTTGATGTCGGAGAGTACAATGATATTCACTACTTTGTAATGGAGTATGTGGACGGGGTGAATCTTAAAAGCATAATATTGGAAAAGGCATCGTTTAGACTTATAGAGAAGGTTGGATTATTAATTCAGATAGCTAATGCCCTTCATTATGCGCATCAAAGAGGTGTAATTCACAGAGATATAAAGCCTGCTAACATTATGATTGTCTCAGACGATAAAAGAGCAGTGCGGGATTATCAGGTTAAGATTATGGACTTTGGTATTGCTATGCTCTCATCCACAGGCACTGCAATAGGCAGGCAATCTTCTGACAGAATTCTGGGAACTCCCTCTTATATGTCACCTGAGCAGATTTCAGGGCTGGAGCTTGACAGACAAACCGATATATTCTCATTAGCCTGTCTTGCGTATGAGTTTCTTACGGGTAAAAAACCCTTCTCGGCTCCAACGCTTCCGGAGCTCTTTCAGAAAATTAAAACCACCACCCCTAAGCCCCCACACGTTATTGAGCCAACCATCCCCGAGGACCTTAGCAAGTGTATATTAAAGGGCCTCGAAAAAAACAAAGACTCAAGATACCAGTCCGCAGGTGAATTTGCCGATGAACTTGAGATTTTTCATAATCGGGAGGAGCTGCTGGAGACTCAAAAACTGGACATATCTAAGGAATATGCCGACAAGGAATTCCTGCAAAGCCTTAAAAGAAACTATGCTTTTTTTTCTGATTTCTCAATAGATGAGCTTAACAAAATTTACAACATCAGCCTTAAAGTTTCATATAAAAAGGGAGATGTGATTTTTAAAGAAAACACCATAGGCAGTAAGATGTTTATAATCATCTCGGGGCAGGTAAAAATCACTAAACAATTTGATGACTCAGGCACCGAAACCATACTAAATGTGCTAAAGCTTGGCGAGTGTTTTGGGGAGATGTCTATCATATCAGCAGCTCCGAGGTTTGCGGCAGCCGTGGCGGAGACTGATTGCAGCCTTATTGCAATCAACGAGGTAATACTTAGAACCTCAGAGCCCAGGCTCTGTCTTAAGCTCTATAAGAATTTGGCTATAATTCTCACAGAAAAACTCAAAAAGAGCGACGCTAAAGTCAATGCGCTTTTGGCACGGTTAAAAAACTAAACTTCCTTTTTTTAATGAGCATAATATGCAAATAATTTATAAATCTCACGTGATATATCATCACTTCTTGATAAAAACAACTGCATCAAATTAACTAATGAAAAAACAATTGCCAACAATGAGAACATATAAGCTCTACTGAATGATAATTTAGTAAATATTAAGTTTATATGCTCTTTAGGTTGTAACATATCTATTCTCTTTAAATAAAAACTGCAAAAGAAGCATACTCTAAAATTTAATAAACACCTACTTTCCGACTCATAAAAAGCACAACCTTTTTCATAGAAGAACTTAAATCGTCCAGGCATTAATGAAGCTCCCCTTAGCTATCTTTTAATCTACTAATCTTTCAATCTTTCAGTATAAAAGGGGTTGGCATAAAGGTGACTATGAAAATAAGAAGTGAGAGGACTGCAATTTTTTTTCTTGAGGGATCAAGCGGCACATCTGAAAAATAAACAGGAGGGTGATGTATACCTAGCATAACCATTAAGAAAGCCCACATAAGCCACCCCTCCCAATAAAAAACACCTATACAAGCTAATGTTGCCACTATAAGTTTAGACGACCACTTGTGCCCGACATCTGTCACTGCGTATGCAATGTGGCCGCCATCAAGCTGTCCGACAGGCAACAGGTTTAACGAGGTTACAAAAAGGCCAATCCAACCTGCAAATGCCACTGAGTTTAACATTATGTCCTGTCCGGCTGGAGGTGTGCCAAGTATGAGTTTTGATAAAAACGAAAACAATAAGGAATCGCCAAGAGTAATCCCATGACTGCCTGCAGTTTCCACAATTTTTGAGCCCATAAGTCCAATAATTGTGGCCGCTACGGAAAATACAAACCCGATTACCGGCCCAGAGGCTCCGATGTCAAGAAGAGCTGTGCGCGTTTGTATGGGTGATTTCATCTTTATAAATGCTCCAAACGTGCCAAATATGGATGGTGCCGGGATGAAGTACGGAAGCGTTGCCTGTGTGTTATGCTTAACCGAGGATACATAGTGGCCAAGCTCATGCGAAAGAAGTATCCCCAAAAGAGTTAAGGCAAACGGCAGCCCCTCATAAAACCTCTCTGGTGATTTCAGCGGGTCTATCCCCTTTTGAAACATACCGGCAACTATCGTTGACAAAAGCGTAAGAAAAAAAAGTATCACATGCAGAGGCGTTATTTTTTGCACATGGGCAGCTGCTCTCATAATCTATACCTTACTAATCATGAATTTTTCCCATTAAATCATACTCACTGGCATCGGTTATTGTTACATTTATAAAATTTGATAAAATGTCTGTATCAACTTTTTCAGAACCATGTAACTCTATAATAACATTTCCATCTATTTCAGGAGCATGTCTTTGCAGCCGTCCTATAAGGATGCCCTCTCCTGCCTCGTCAATTAATGTGGGGTAAGTGCCGCCGATTAACTTAAGATTTTTCTCATAAGATATCTTTGCCTGAAGCATCATTATATCATCAATGCGTTTTTTCATGGTTTTTTCGGATACCTTCTTTGCCATGTTAAATGACCGTGTACCCTCCTCATCAGAATACGAAAACACACCTACGTGATCAAATTGCGCTTCATTGACAAAAGACATAAGTGCGCTAAAATCACGATAGGTCTCACCGGGGTGCCCTACGATGAAGGTTGTCCGAAAAACAGCGTCAGGAATCTCTGAGCGAATTTTTTCGATGAGTTTTAAGTGCTGCCCACTGTCTCCGCTGCGTCCCATAGCTTTAAGAATCCGCCCCTCAGAGTGTTGAAACGGAATGTCAAAATATTTCAACACTTTCTCCTCATCCCTCACACACGCTATAAGTTCATCGTTTATAGAGGCCGGATAAAGATACAGAAGGCGTATCCAAAAATCACCGCTTAGTGCCGCAACTTTTCTTATCAAATCGCTAAGCGATGAACCTGTGTCAGAGCCATACGATGTAAGGTCTTGTGCAACAAAAATTAACTCTTTCTTTCCGGCCTCTGTTTGCGCTTTGGCTTTTTGTACAATTTCCTCTGTTGGAAAACTTCTGAAGCCTCCCCTTATTGAGGGTATCACACAGAATGAGCATTTGCGGTTACATCCCTCGGCTGCTTTTAAATAGGCATAAGGTAAACGGGAGATGTTTCGTGGTTTCTCTTTAGTTAATCTCTCTTTGGCCAGTATTTCCTTAAAATAGCCGGCAATTTCCTCTTCTTTTCCCACACCCCATATTGCGTCTATCTCTGGGATTTCAGCCATCAATTCATACTTATACCTTTGAGCGAGACAGCCAAAGACGAGAATTTTTTTGCCACTAGCCTTTTCTGCCGTCAGTGAGAGAATTTCGTTTATGGACTCCTGTTTGGCACTTTCGATAAATCCGCAGGTGTTGATAATTACAAAAGAGGCATCCTTAACTGAGCTTACCGTCTGTATGCCTTGTTTGTGAAGGAGGCTCTCCAGATTTTCAGAATCCACCTTGTTTTTTGGACAGCCCAGAGTGACTATTAAGGCAGCAGGAGCAGACATCCTTTATTTGTCATCAGGCAGCAAGTTTGCCTCAACCGGTTTAGATTTAGCTCTGAGTTTAAGTATGTGATATAAAATGGCATAACTAATAAATCCGACAAGCACAGACAATACCGTGTTGCCTATAATAAACGGCCAAAGAAGCGACTCAAGCGTGTTTTCAATATTTGAGAGCGTTAAGCCTTTAAGATTAAAATCAGAAATAGAGGCAGTGCTGCCGGTTATTTTTATCCCAAACCACGTGCCAAAGGTGTATATGGGAACTATTGTTACAGGATTTGACAGATACACGCCTGTTATTAAAGATGCCTTATTAAGCTTGAACGCCCATGCAGCTATTAGGCCTAAAACGGTGTGAATACCATAAAGAGGAGAAAATCCGATAAAGGCTCCGACCCCAAAAGACAGCGCTATCAGAAACGGTGAATCATTAAGCCCTATAAGCTGTTTGCAAGCGTTTTTAATTTTTAAAATGATCATATCCACAGTCCTTAAGCTCTGTTTCACTGCTATTCTGTGTTACAATGATAACGCTGTCGCCTTGTACAATCTCTCCGATATACACCGCATCCGTAACACTGTCACAAGAGGAGCTGGTAAAAAGCAGCTCGTAGTCCTCACCTCCGCACAGGCATAAGTCAAGAGGATTAAGATCAAGGTATCTGCACAAAGCTGTCATTTCAACGGATATGGGCAGATTTTTTTCATAGATACGAGAGCCAACACCGCTTTCACCGCAAAGCCGCCTTAAATCCATAGCAAGTCCGTCGCTTATATCCATCATAGAGCTTATATGCTCAGTTGAGGGGAGCTGTTTGACGGCTGGCATGAGGTGTCTGTTAATGAGTGGTTTTAAAATGTTCCAGGACAGAGGGAAATCATCTATAGTCTCAGAATTTTCTATGCGCACAACCTTTCCTAATTTCCTTAAGGCATGTAATCCAGCAGCTGAATCACCAAGGGAACCGGTAACATATACCCTGTCGCCGGGTTTTGCTCCGTTTCTCATGACAGGAGTTTTTTCTGAAACTCCTATTATGGTTGCACTGAGAGCCAATCCGGAGCGGGACGATGTTACATCTCCGCCAACCAGTGCGGCGTTATAAATATCCAGAGCACTTCTCATACCACTTAAAAACTCCTCTATGTTCGTAGAAACAGCCGATTGCGGGGGAATTGACAGTGACAACAGCATATACAGAGGACGTGCCCCCATAGCATATATATCACTTACGTTTACACTTACCAGTTTATATCCAACCTGATACAATGAACAGTATGTAAGGTCAAAATGAACACCCTCCATCAGAGCATCCGTAGTAACGACAAGGCAACCATCCGGCGGTTTTAGCACTGCGGCATCATCCCCTATCCCTGCAACGAGTCCGTCAACCGGTTTAAAGAAACTCTCTCTGATATGCTTAACTAAAGACAACTCGCCCATGCCGGATGTTTCCATGACGGCAGAGTTATACGGCAGCCGGTCTTTTTAAAGCAACTTCAAGGACATTGTCCATGGTCTCACTGAGTATAAACTCCATGTCTTTTCGGATGTACTTAGGAATGTCGTCGAGATCCTTTTGGTTTCGGTTTGGTATTATGATTTTCCTGATGCCATGCCGCTTTGCCGCCAGAGTTTTCTCTTTAAGACCGCCAATCGGTAAAACTGTTCCTCTTAGAGTTACCTCGCCTGTCATGGCAATGCTTTTGTGTATTGGGACTCCGATAAGCGCTGAGGCAACAGCGGTTGTTATGGTAATCCCTGCTGAGGGGCCGTCTTTAGGAATAGCGCCAGCCGGTACATGGATATGAATATCTTTTTCGGAAAACAGATCTTCGTTAATGCCGAGTTCCTTAGCGCGGGAGCGAACGTAGGAAAGAGCGGCATGTGCTGATTCTTTCATAACATCACCAAGCTGTCCTGTGATGGTAAGGTTACCCTTACCCTTCATGGTTGTAGCCTCAACGTATATGATGTCTCCGCCGCTTTCTGTCCATGCAAGCCCGGTAGCCACGCCTACCTCGTCCTTTTTCATCTCCTCTTCAGGCAGAAACCTTGGTGCACCGAGATACTTTGTGAGGCTGCTGTTGGTTATTAGAAACTTCCTGCGCTTACCCTCGGCTATATGTTTAGCTACCTTACGGCATAGCTTCGCTATAGTGCGTTCCAGATTTCTTACCCCTGCCTCCCGTGTGTACTGTGTAATGAGAAGATTCAGGGCGGTATTGGAAATTCTCAGCACGCCTTTTGTAAGACCATGCTCCTGATACTGCTTGGGGATAAGATAGTTTTTAGCAATACCTATTTTTTCCTCAGCCGTGTAACCGGAAAGACTGATGATTTCCATTCTGTCTCTAAGGGGTCCGGGTATTGTGTCTGCTATGTTACCCGTTGTTATGAACATGACTTTGGTAAGATCAAAGGCAACCGCTATATAATGGTCAACAAAGGAGTTATTCTGCTCCGGGTCAAGCACCTCAAGAAGTGCCGATGAGGGGTCTCCTCTGAAATCCGTACCAATTTTATCTACCTCATCTAACATAAACACCGGATTATTGGTTCCAGCCTGCTTGATTCCCTGTATGATTCTACCCGGCAGTGCGCCTACATAGGTTCTTCTGTGGCCTCTGATTTCTGCCTCATCACGCACCCCGCCAAGCGACATACGGACAAATTCTTTACCAAGCGCTCTTGCTATTGACTTACCCAGTGAGGTCTTTCCTACGCCTGGGGGGCCTATAAAACAAAGAATCGGGCCCTTCATCTTTGGATTTAACTTTCTTACGCTAAGATATTCTAAGATTCGGTCCTTTATTTTTTCCAGATCGTAGTGATCCTCATTAAGTACCTTTCGTGCTGTTTTTATGTTAAGGTTATCTTTTGTGGACTTTGACCACGGAAGCTCGACAAGCCAGTCAAGGTATGTTCTTACTGTTGCAGCCTCGGCACTGTCCGGGTGCATTTTTTCAAGGCGTTTAAGCTGTTTTTCAGCCTCTTTTTGTACCTTTTCAGGCATCTTTGCCTCTTCGATTTTCTTTCTGAACTCGCGGATTTCCTCCATTTTTTCGTCTATATCGCCAAGCTCTTTTTGTATTGCCTTAAGCTGCTCTCTGAGGAAATATTCACGCTGTGTCTTGTCTATCTCTCCGCGTGCCTCAGTCTGGATTTTCTGCTGCACTATGAGAAGCTCAATTTCACGGTTAAGCAGCTCACTCACTCTCTTTAGCCGTTCAACCTGATCCTCTATCTCAAGAATATGCTGAGCCTGATCGGTCTTTAACCCTATGTTTGAGGCGACTAAATCGGCAAGTCTGCCCGGGTCGTCAAGGTTTTCTATGACTATCATAATATCAGGAAGAATTGTCTTACCAAAAGACAGGGCCTTTTCTATTTGTTCCTTAACTGACCTTATAAGAGCCTCGACTTCTAAGGACAGAACGTCAGGCTTTTTCTCTTCTATTTTTTGTATGTGGGCAATAAAGATATTATCCTTTTCATGTATGTCGGAACATCTGGCCTTTGTTATTCCCTGAACCAGTATTTTGACGCGACCGTCGGGCAGCTTCAGCATCCTCATGATGAGTCCAACGGTGCCCGTGTGGTAGAGTTCATCTATGGATGGGTTTTCGGTATTAAGGTCTTTTTGAGTGAGCAACATTATCATCCTGTTTGTGCTTAAAGATGAATCTATAGAACTGATTGATTTTTCACGTCCAACAAACAATGGGATTATCATATAAGGAAACACAACTATGTCTCGAACAGGAAGCACTGGTAACACATCGGGAATTTCAAGTTCTTTTTCATCTATTTTTTTATCAGCTTCACCCATTTTCATCTCCTATTGTCGCTCTTTCAATTGTAATTGTTATAACTCTGTCTCTGGATTTTTCAAAAGTAAGTTTTATAACCCCTTTAAAATAAACGGCCTTACCTGAGGCGACATTCACCCTGATTGGTAGCTTTACCATACGTTTAAAGTGGTCATAACATCGTTCCATGCAAAAAAAACGGCTTCCCTCAGCATTTGTTGTCTTACATTTGTCCCCTTCGATAACCACAACATCGTCGCAAACTCTTATGCTGAGAGCCTCTAAAACAATCCCCGGCGCATCCACTTCAAACACGAGCAGATCATCGGTCTCGTATATGTCCATAAGAGGCATTGCCCTTGCAGCATCAGTGCTATAAAACACACACTCTTTAACATTCATTGTTTGTGGCATACTTTCTCTCTGTTTTTTTAGTAATCAACTGTTAAAACACATCTATCAAACAATATTATAACATTCACAGGTAAAAAAGTAAATACTAAATGACACCCAGGTTTGCCTTATAAAGTCTGACATTTGGGAAATTGTTGTAGATTTCCTCAAAGAGGTTTTTATCGAAAGCCCCAAGGATAAACATTTTGTTGAAGTTTGACTGATAGGTATCCTCGTCCATGAGAAGCATGTACAGGACGGTTTGGCCTGACTTTATTATTTCAAGGTATTGGCCGTAGGGATTATTTATGAAAGTTTGAGTGTCCTTTATTTCACCGTTATCTACCGTGAGTATGGATTTAAGCGGGATGTTGCCATTGAGAATTCCGGTTGAGCTCTCCAGTGTGATCTCTTTAAGAAATTTAACCGGTTTTTTATATTCACGGGTTTTAGCATCGAAATCCCAGTTGCCTATGTTGCTTACGGCATTAAATGTGTAAATCATATCGTTTGAAAAAAGAACATACACATTGTCTCCGTTTAAACCCCCGGTAAAGTTTATGGCTTTCTGTATTTTTTCTTTAGCATTTTTGTTTTCATTGACCTTATTTTTTGAAGCCACACGGTCTATGTAACTGAGAATACTGTAAAGCTCTTTTTGGCTTGTAACCGTTAACCCTCTTGCCGTAAAGTAAGTGATTTCCTGGGTTGTAGGGCCAGGGTCATGGTATGTCTTAAGACCGATACTCTGGAGGGCATACCCAGTGTCCCACCATGTAAACATCTTAGAATCGGCTGGTACGATTTTTTTTATCTCATTAAATCCCTTGTATATTTTGGCGTTAATTAATACAAATGGACTGTATGAATAAGCTGATGAAAAATCGGCAGCAAAAAAAATAGCAAATATTAAAATGTAAACTACTATTTCTTTTTTTAATTTAATTTTTTCAATCAGATTTTTAAAAGGAGCTACAGACAGCATTAGCAGGTAGCCTAAACCAGCTCCTGCAAACGGTGGCAGGTACATGGCAAGGCGAATTTCACTTTTAAAGGAAAGAAGCCCGATTAAAAACACTGGCAGAAGCATAAATGCTGCTCTGAAGTTCAGGATTATAAAAACGAAAAATCCTAAAATTCCAATCAGCGGCAGCCATGATTTGCTATAAAAAATCGTGGACATAACCACTTGAGGCGTATAGTGTTTTGTCTCTCTTGTAAAACTCTCGCGCCCGGGAAAACTGTCCCCTGCTTTCATAGTTTCTACCGAGGAGACCTCTGTAAATCTGTGTGTAAAAAACAGGAGTTTTTCCAGCTCAGGCTTCAATACACTAAAACTCAACGTAAATACGATTAGAAAAAGCCCTGCTGAAATTAATCGCATTAACAGTTCCCACTTCTGAGCGTCTCTGTAACGGTAAAGCAAAAAGCCAATAACGATTACAATAAAAACCACTACTAAAAGCAGAGTATCGCTTAACGGCAGCAATGCCTCATTTAGAAAGGAAAACGAAAAACACAGTAAACACGAAACAAGGATATGTTTATACTTTACCCTGTGAAAAACAAGCGAAATAACCAAAACGGCAAGATAGATAAAAGTGAACCCTCTGTGTCCCTGATACCACCAATCAAAAAAAGACAATGCAGCACCGGTAAAAGCGGAGTAAAGATAGCTCTGTTTATGAGTTTTAGCTGCAGACGATTTTAAAATAAAAAATGAGACAAGAAATGGGAAAAATAAATTTAATAAATCTGTGTCAAATCTGCCGATAGCAGTTCTTTCAAAATATATCTTACCAAACGTGCCAAAGACAGAGGCCGAAATAGCCACACCAGGATGTCCGGTTTTATAAAAAAATAACGACAGCGGAATTATAAAGAGTCCTGAAAGAAAAAACACCGTGTAAAAAGCAGCCCTTGTGGTATTGTTTCCAAAAAGCCCTGAAAGCTTAACTGCTATGACGCTGATAAGCGGGCTTTTAAGTGCCGGAGTTCCTTGTTCGTACTCATGGGCATTAATAATCCAGTCGTAGGCGTCAACTGTTGACATCATGGGGGTGCTGCCGTAAAAGAACAGATCCTGCTGCATTTTCCACTTAGCCATTGCATGGTACCTGACAAATACAGAAAGAAACAGACACAACAATACAACCGCACCAAAAATAATTTTCCCTGTTGATATTTTCGTTGCAGCCTCAGGGCTGTTATCCTCTGTCATGGACTCACCTCGTTGTATTTCATAACGTAAATACAGTACCTTTCATCGCCAATTATGCCGTTAGCAAATGCCTTTATAAATACTATATCGTTTCGTTTCATTTGTTGTCTTGTAAGTGGGCTGTTTAACACAAGCAGGATATTGCTTTTCCTCAGTTTCATAAATTTTTCTATTTCTTTTAACACGCCATCACTGTCAGTATAGAGACGCTTATTGTTTGAAATGACGTAAGTGCCATAGCGCCCCGTTACTGGATAAAACATACTTTCACCAAGATAAACTGCAACAGAGGTGGTTTGGTAGTCGGCATCAGCTGCCATGGGTAATAAGTCAAGGTTGTTGGCTTTTATGAAATTAGCAGTATCTTTGGCATCTGTAAACGGATACATGGCAGATATTGTTATTGCTACTAAGGCGGCAAATATATGGATTGTTATAAAAAAATTTAACCATACGTTTTTTTTCCCCTCAAAAAACAAACAAAACTTGTTTAAAAAAGGTACTTTAAATGCAACAGGCCTGTAATAATAAGTGAGCCACAGAGAGCAGATAAAAATCATAAAAAGGTGTCCTCTGTGTCTTATCAAGCTCCCATATAAAAGATCACTAAAAGCCATAATAGCAGCATTTCCTGTTATGAAAAAAAAAGCGGCAACCGGACGTCTGATAACCATAAAAAAAGTAACAGACAAAAAAATTGCCCCAACTGCAACTCTCGTAAAAAACAGCACTAAAGGGTTTTTGGATATATAGCCGATTATATTACCGCACCAGAAGTTTTGTTTAAACATAGGTATCGGGAAATACACATTGTAAACATTTGCAATCTGATTGAGGAGGCGCATGAAATCATACGTTGGGTCACCAGTCAAAAATTCTGGTTTTTTGAGATACAGGGAATCAGGCGGTGGCAGCATTTGATATATTGAAAAAAGAAGTCCAGAGATGAAAATAAGGGCACTTAGTGTAAAAATTAGCCATGTTTTAGTATCTTTTTGCTTGTTAAGCAAAAATTCAAAACACAGAGTCAGAGCAAACACAATTGCTACAACAGATGCGTAGGCATTTGTCTGGCACATTAAAAATAGCACAACTGACAGTAATATGTAGTTTCTCCTGCCTTCAACAGGTCTTATCATATAGGCAAAAATAAAAAACAACAATACTCCCATTGAATAATTTCTGCTTATGACGGCATACTCAAAAAAAGTAAAATATCCAAAAATAAAGAAAATGCTCTGCCATTTTTTAAAAGGAGCATACTTTAAAAACACAAAAGCAGCAGCCGTGGCAATGCACAGGTGAGCCATCTGCATAGAAGCCATGTTGTTAGTAAGTTTGGTAAGCAGATAGACTATAAAAACCCAAAGTCTTGGATGTCCCTCATACCTGTAGTTATAAAAAAGCTCAGATAAAGAGGTGCTTTCCTTTGCTATTGCCCACGGTCCTAACTCATCTCTCCACATTACGTGGTTAAGCAGATTTATCAGGGTAACAACGAAATAGACACAGATAGCAATGTAAAGAGCCGTATCAGGCTTTTTTAATATCCCTTTTATTTTATCCGGCATCCGTCAGGTATCCCCCAAATATGTTCACTAAAAACATTGACATTTAGTATAATACACATGTTTTAGAATTGGAAAGATGGTAAAAGAATCGGCACCCTGGAAAGGGATAATCAAGTCTTTAGGACTCGTATTTGGAGATATTGGTACAAGTCCAATTTACACACTGACCGTAATCCTCCTGCTTATTGAGCCAACACAGGACAACATAACCGGTGTTTTGTCGCTGATTGTGTGGACACTGATTGTGCTCGTGACGATAGAGTACGCGTGGCTTGCAATGTCTTTGGGTAAAAAGGGAGAGGGTGGAACTGTTGTGCTTAAAGAGCTGTTGACTCCTTTGTTAAAAAATGTCTGGAGCGCACGGCTGGTATCCACTCTTTCGATTGTTGGCATATCGCTGCTGATTGGGGATGGGGTCATAACGCCTGCTATAAGCATTCTTAGTGCAGTAGAGGGTGCAAGGTTGATTCCGGGATGGGAGAATTTAACCACTAATGAGATACTGATAGCGGCGGGGATAATTGCCATAGTGCTGTTTTTATTTCAGAGAAAGGGGACTGAGAAAGTGGCAAGCGCCTTTGGGCCTATTATGGTCATTTGGTTTTTATGTCTTAGCGTTTCAGGTGTGTTCTCATTTCTGGAATTTCCACATGTGTTAAATGCAGTGAATCCGTACTATGGGTTGAAGTTCTTGTTTAACAAGGGGTTAAGCGGTTTTTTTATCTTATCTGAGGTAACTCTTTGTGCTACAGGAGGCGAGGCTCTCTATGCCGACATGGGACATCTTGGCAGGAAACCTATAGTGAGGGCATGGTACTTTGTTTTCATAGCGCTTATCTTAAATTACCTTGGGCAGGGTGCTTATGTGATAAAACATCCTGCGGCTAAGAATGTGCTTTTTGAAATGATGTTTCATCAGGCGCAGTTCCTATATGTGCCGTTTTTGATTCTTAGCATAATGGCAACTGTAATAGCCTCTCAGGCTATGATTAGCGGTATGTTTTCGATAGTTTATCAGGGCATCACCACACGGGTTATGCCGATGTTTAAGGTGGATTACACATCCGAGAAGCTGCGCTCTCAGATATATATAGGGTTCGTTAACTGGTTTTTGCTGATTTCAGTGCTGTTTATAATGAACAGATTCAGGGAATCAAGTAATCTTGCCGCTGCGTACGGTCTTGCTGTTACGGGAACTATGTCACTTACAGGGTTTTTCATGACATGGATTTTCTTTCTGAAAAAACAGTACATTCGATCGTCTTTTTCTTGTGCTGTTTTCATAGTGGATCTGATATTTTTTCTTTCCAACATGTTTAAAATTCCGCATGGAGGATACTGGTCTGTAATCATTGCTTCTATCCCGTTATCAATAATACTCATATATACGGCAGGGCAAAAGAGATTATACAAGAGCTTAAAGCCAGTTCCTCTGGCCGATTTTTTGCCTGAATACACAGAAATCTACAGAACTCTGAACAAGATACGAGGTACGGTCTTATATTTTGCGAGGGATATGCAGTTGATACCTCCGTATGTGGTAAGTACAATGTTTACAGCCAACATAATTTACGAGGACAATGTCATTGTATCCATCCGTGTAACGGATGAGCCTTTTGGTGTAAGGGGCTGGCCGGAGACGGAGGCTGCCCCAGGGCTAAGAGCATTTAAAATAGAGATAGGCTACATGGAGGTTATTGATGTGGAGTCAATATTGAACATAAACAGTATTTATGAAAAGACCATATTTTATGGTGTGGAGGATATAGCCACAAGGAATTTTATATGGCAAATTTTTTCAATAATAAAACGGCTTACTCCGGCCTTTGTTCAGTTCTATGCCCTGCCTTCTCATAAACTCCGTGGAGTTGTCACAAGAATTGATATGTAGAGTTTATAGTTGTGTTTGACAACATCGGAACATACGTTATAAAATAACATAACATGGTTTGTGGAAAAGTTGCTTTTTATGTCATATGAAGAGAAAGATTATGAGGGTTACGTTGAGAGCTTTGACGAAACCGGACTTGCAGGCTGGGCTTATAATAAAAAGTGTCCGGATACACCCGTTGATGTTGAACTCTATGACCTGTCAACTCAAACACACCTAACCATTACCGCTGATTTGTATAGAAAGGATCTTGAAGATACAGGCATTGGTAATGGCTCTCATGCGTTTAGATGTGATTTTCCTGCTATTATGGCTGATGATGAACATCACACAATCTCTGTAAAGATTTCTAATTCCGATTTCTTTTTGCAAAATAGTCCTTTTGAAATTTATATCCCTGCCGAGTATGACGGCTATATTGATGGTTTTGATGAACGCGGGTTTACAGGGTGGGCATACGATAAAAGAAATCCTGATACCTCTGTTGAGGTTGAAATATATGATGTAACAACTCAGGCACTTATTAGTACCATGACAGCCGGTAC
This sequence comes from Nitrospirota bacterium, assembly GCA_015233895.1. NCBI lineage: Bacteria > Pseudomonadati > Nitrospirota > Nitrospirota bacterium. The sequence continues at coordinate 177,383 of JADFXG010000001.1, forward strand.
ATATCGAAAGGATCTTGAGGAGACAGGAATGGGTAATGGTTGTCACGCATTTAGGTTTGACTATCCGTCACTTATAATGGACAATAAAAACCATACTATATCTGTGAAGATTTCTAATACCGATTTCTTTCTGGATAATAGCCCTTTCACAGTTTCTTTGCCTGCAGTTTAATCGGGCTTGCATCGTTGCAGCCTTGACAAAACGGGCATATACGTGGCTAAATATAAGTAGAGACGCATGATGTGGAAGAGATTTAAGAATATCTATAAGGGAAAGAATAAAGGTTTTGAAGGATATGTTGAAACCATTGACACAGCCGGATTTTCAGGATGGGCATATGATAAGAAGACTCCGGATTCTCCTGTTGAGATAGAGATTTATGATTCATTCAATCACATAAGCACAATTAAAGCTGATACGTATAGAAAGGATCTTGAGAAGGCAGGCAAAGGCAATGGGCGTCATGCATTTAGTTTCAAATTCCCGCTTCAACTTTTAGACAATACAAATCATGATATATCTGTAAAGATTTCTAACACGGATTACCTTTTAAATAACACATCATTTACAATAAACATACCGATAGACTCAGATGGAAATAATGTTTGTGAAGGCTATGTTGAGGGTGTTGACAAAGAAGGGTTTTCTGGATGGGCGTATTATCGCGGGAATCCTGACACTCCTGTTGACATAGAAATTTATGATTCCTCCAATCACATAAGCACAATTAAGGCTGATACTTACAGACAGGATCTTGAAAAGACAGGCAAAGGTAATGGACGTCACGCATTTAGTTTCAAATTCCCACTTCAACTTATAGATAATAGAAATCATGATATATCTGTAAAGATTTCCAACACGAATTACTTTTTAAATAATAGCCCTTTTACTATAAACATACCTGTTGATTCTGAGGAAAACGATGTTTTTGAAGGCTATGTCGAGGCCGTTGAAATAAGCGAGTTTTCCGGGTGGGCGTACAATAAGAAGACTCCTGACACTCCTGTTGACATAGAAATTTATGATTCCTCCACTCTCATCAGCACAATTAAGGCTGATGCATATAGAAGGGATCTTGAGAAAGCAGAAATTGGCAACGGGTGTCATGGGTTTAGGTTTAAATTCCCACCGCATTTTGTAGATAAAAAAAATCATGATATATCTGTAAAGATTGCTAACACGGATTACTTATTAAAAAACAGCCCTTTTACAATATACATACCTACAGATATTGATTTTATATCTATTGACATCACCAATAACTGTAACCTGAGGTGTCCTTTTTGTCTTGTTGATCGTACAGGTTTAATAAATACAGATTTTATGTCGCTTGAAACTTTTAAAAAAGCAATAACGTTTTTGCCGTACCTGCCTGTAGCTTCATTTTATTTATCATGTCTTCACGAACCAACGCTTCATCCTGATTTAGCAAAATTTTTAGAAATTATACCGCTGCAGTGGCGTAACAGGGTTTTTTTTACAACAAACTTAGCAGCTAACCTCTCTGATGACATTCTTATAGCTATGAGCAAAAGCAGTATCCATCACATTAATATTTCAGTAGATACGCTAAACCCAACGTTATATCCAAAACTAAGAAAAGGTGGTATTTATAAAAGATTCATGAATAACATTGAGCGCTTAACAGCTATTTTTTCAAAAGAACCTCTCGCCCCGGAACTTCACTTTATAACTGTTGCCTTAAAATCAAACATGAGTGAAATCCCTTATATTGTGGCTCAATGTGCAAATAAATATCTATCCGTATCGCATGAAGTAAGGTATCCTTTTAATGTAAGCAGCATAGATGATACGTGGCGGAAAGAAAATTTCATAACTGAGGCAACCGATTGGGATATTATTGAAAAATCGCTGAAAGATACCAGAGCTAACTATGTTTTATGCCGTCCGGCAGATAACTATTATGATACTTTTGCCTCATCAGTTGATTATTACGAAACAGGGCAGCATCATATGAAAGCAACACCTCCTGAAAAGCCTATACAGTTGAGGATTGATTATAAGGGTGATATCAGAGTTTTAACCAGAGAAGAATATTTCTATGTAAACATACATATACTTAATAATCCTATGAAGCTCTTTACTGCTTTCCAATGACTCTCTGATGCAGAATCAGTATAGCATGACAGGATCATGTCGTATGAAACACAGGGCGAAGTGACATAATGCCGCATGAAATAAAAAATTATGAAGGGCGTATTGAACGCTGTGATAAAACCGGATTTTCCGGGTGGGCTTATGACAAAAAAAATCCCGATACCCCTGTTGATATTGAAATCGCTGATTCATCAACTCAAACACTTGTCGGTACTGTTACAGCGGACATCTATAGAAAAGACCTTAAGGATGCAGGGATAGGCAATGGCTGCCATGCGTTTAGATTTGATTTACCAGATTATATGGCAGATGGGAAAGAGCACACGATAACTGCAAAGATTGTTAATACTGATTTCTTTCTTAGTGCCAATTTTTTAACTGTCAATATACCTGTAGAAATTGAGTATGAAGGGTATATTGAGTTCTTTGACAAAACAGGGTTTTCCGGGTGGGCATATAGCAAGAAAACTCCGGATGCATCTGTTGATATTGAAATCTATGATGCAGCAACTCAAACACTTATTGATACAGTTACGGCAGACATATATAGAAAGGACCTTGAAGATGCAGGCATAGGCAATGGCTGCCATGCGTTTAGATTTGATTTGCCAGATTATATGGCAGATGGTAAAGAGCACACGATAACAGCAAAGATTGTTAATACTGATTTCTTTCTTAGTGCCAATTTTTTAACAGTCAATATACCTATAGAAATTGAGTATGAAGGGTATATTGAAGTCTTTGACAAAACCGGGTTTTCCGGCTGGGCTTATAGCAAAAAAAATCCTGATACCCCTGTTGATATTGAAATCTATGATTCATCAACTCAAACACTTATTGATACAGTTACAGCAGACACATATAGAAAAGACCTTGAAGAGTCGGGCATTGGCAATGGTTGCCATGCGTTTAGATTTGATTTCCCCGACCATTTGGCAGATGGTAACGAGCACACGATAACAGCAAAGATTGTTAATACTGATTTCTTTCTTAGTGCCAATTTTTTAACAGTCAATATACCTGTAGAAATTGAGTATGAAGGGTATATTGAAGGCTTTGACAAAACCGGGTTTTCCGGCTGGGCTTATAACAAAAAAAATCCTGACACTCCTGTTGATATTGAAATCTATGATTCATCAACTCAAACACATATAGGTACAGTTCCGGCAGACACATACAGGAAAGATCTTGAAGAGTCGGGCATTGGCAATGGCTGCCATGCGTTTCATTTCTTTTTCCCTGAATATATGGCAGATAACAAAACTCATACGATATCTGTAAAAATTCGTAATACTGACTACATTTTAAAAGATAGTCCTTTTAGTATCGGCATGAATATGGATATAGAGTTTATAACAGCTGACATCACTGATAACTGTAATCTGAGATGCCCTTTTTGCCCAGTCACTCATAAAGGGTTAATGGATAACGGTTTTATGACAATTGAAACTTTTACAAAAGTAATATCGTTTCTGCCATACCTGCCCGCTGCCTCATTTTATTTATCATCTCTTTATGAGCCTACACTTCATCCTGAGCTGGCAAAGTTTTTGGAACTTATCCCTCTGCAATTGCGCAAGAGAGTGTTGTTTACAACAAACTTAGCTGCTAATCTATCGGATAACATTCTTGTCGCTATGAGTAAAAGCGGCATTCACCATATTAACATTTTGGCAGATACGCTTAATCCATCCTTGTATCCTAAATTAAGAAAAGGCGGTATCTTTGACAGATTCATCAATAACCTGGAGCGTTTAGCATCGTTATTTTCTCAACAGCCTCGTGCTCCAGAACTCCACTACATAACCGTAGCTTTAAAATCAAACATGGGCGAAACACCTGACATTGTAACTCAATGTGCTAAAAAGTACGCAGGCGTATTTCATGAAATAAGGTATCCTTTTAATGTAACCGGCATAGATTCTCAGTGGAAAAAAGACAATTTCATAACAGATCAGGCAGATTGGGATACTCTTGAAAAATCATTGAAAGACACCGGTGTCAGTTATGTTATACACCGCCCGCCTGAAAACTATTACGGCAAAATTGTCTCATCGGCAGATTGTTGTGAAGCAAGACAGCCTCAGACGCTGACGTTACCGCCTGGAAAACCTATACAGTTGAGGATTGACTATAAAGGAACTATCAGAATTCTAAACAGAGAAGATGATTTTCATGTAAATGTTAATTTGCTGGATAATCCGGTAACACTTGTCAGCACTTTCTTCTGATACCAAGCCGCATTCAATCGCCTGCCATATTAATTAGAACTGGTGGAGCTGATCGGGATCGAACCGACGACCTCTTGAATGCCATTCAAGCGCTCTCCCAACTGAGCTACAGCCCCATTACCATGCTTAAAATCTACGCAGGTAGAGTTTAACTATTTTGCCAGGTTATTGTCAACTTAATAAATTTACGACAATCAAAAAAAAATTACTCAACTTTTTTATTAGTGTAATACAAAGCATTATTACCACGAGTTAAACTAAAAGAACAATTTTTTTAAATTCATCTTTATAGTTATTTGTAAAAACCACTCAGAAAATAGTATCTTAAAATCACTGTATGAACACACCTGAGCACGGGAATGACCTTTTACGTGGTGAGCAAGACTCTGTCAGTCTGATTGCAAGGAATTATTTTTTTATTTTTATAGCACGTATCCTTAGAATCGGCACCGGTATGCTATTGCTGTTTGGCCTTGCACGGGTTCTTACGGTAGTGGATTTCGGTAACTTTGTCTTTGTTGTAAGCCTTACGGCAAGTGTGATGAGCATAGCTTTCTATGGAGTTGGGCAGGCACTTGTGCGCGAGGTGTCACAAAACAGGGATAAAGCCTCTCTTTATATTGGGATAGCACTTAAAGTCAGGGTCTGGCTGGCTGTCGCTTCATTTACCTCCGTAATCGCTATTGCCATTGTTATGAAGGTAGAGAAACTTATTCTTATCGCTATTATCATATCGGCTGTTGCTGAAATATTCAGGGCTTTTTCAGATCTCTCTAAAGACGTATTCAGAGCATACGAGAAAATGCAATACGAAATGGTTCTTACAACCGTTTACTCCGCCGTATTGCTTGTTATCGTAATCGCTATTGTTTATTTCAAGAGCGGATTTATGCCTGTTGTTATTGCAATTTTAGCGGCTCAGGTTGTACAGTTTATATTAAGCATCCGGATTATGTTAAAGAAATTTGTAGTTCCCGCTAAAGTGTTTCCAATGGCCGACCTCAGGATATTTCTCAAAGACGCTTTCAGTCTGGGGCTTGGCGTACTGTTTGTGCAGATTATTGGCCGGATGCCAGCTTTGCTTCTGAAATACTTAAAGGGGGCTGAGGAGGTTGCTTTTTTTGAAACTGCTCACGGCATTATTATTCAGACGCTGGTTCTTAGCGAGGTGCTGATGACTGTGTTTTTACCGCGATTTTCTTTTTTAGCCGCTTTACAAGACAGAGACAGAATTAAGGATATTGGTAGCAAATTTTTTAAGATACTCCTTGTGTTTTCATTGAATGTTTCAATACTGTTTTTTGTCTTTTCAAGGGAAACCATGGGGATACTCTATGGGCACAAGTATGATTCATCGTGGATGATTTTAAGGGTCATATCTTATTCAGTAGTGTTTCTATTTTTAGCTAATTTTGCCCATCTGTTCTTTATTTCCTTAAAGATGCAAAAGCAGTTTATACTTTGTAATTTAATTTCCCTCATACTGATAGCCATTTTGCTTGTCGCTTTGGTTCCTGTATATGGGTACAGGGGGGCTGCCCTTGCCTCTTTAACAGCATATTTTTCAAATTTCCTTGTTTCTCTTTTTGTATTAAATAAGTCCGTGTTAAGGCTTCCCGTCTTTGCTGTGGTGAAAGCCATGGCGTACTCTGCCGTGTCGGTTTGTGCCGGGATTTTGATAAAGGACTATAATGTTTACATTGCAGCCATAACAACTGAGGTGATGTTTTTAGGATTGGCAGTTTGGGGAGGTATTTTTGCGATAAGTGAGAAAGTTTATATTATGGATATACTGAGGAGAGTGAAAGTTCGAGAAAGGGGGGTTTTTCAACAACCATGAGTCTTAAAGTTGAGCTGATAAAAGATATTTTCAGGTTTATTTACTATTATCCGTTTAGGTACCTTGTCGGGCTCTTTCCATTTTCGCTTTCATACCGCCTGATTAAAGCCCTTGGGAGTATTGGCTTTAACATTGACAAAAAGAAGGAGTTTGCCTATTCTAAAGAACTTCAAAGGCTTTTTCCGAGTAAAAAAGCAGAGGAAATCCGCTACCTTGCAAAGGAGACTTTACTGAATTTTCTGCAAAATGAGATAGAAACCCTGATGTTTCCTAAAATTAACAAAGACAACATAGACTGGTTTATAAAGTATGACGGACTTGAGAATCTGGATGAGGCGTTAAAACAGCAAAGGGGAGTTATCCTGCTTTTTGCGCACTTTGGGGCAAACCAGATGGTGATGCCTGCAATCGGATATAAAGGATACAAGATGAGCCAGTTGGGAGCGCCCGCCACTGTGTGGAATGACAAAAACGATGTATCTTATATAAAAAAGAAGAACATGGAAATCAAATGGCGGCACGAACAAACTCTTCCCGTGACCCATATTAACGTGTTTGGATCTCTTAAGGAGGCATTCCTGTGTTTAAAGAGAAATGAAATCCTTGGGGTGGCACTTGATGGCGGGGGCGGTAAGGAGTGGGTGGAGGTAGAGTTTTTTGGCAAGAAGGCGCTTTATTCAACCGGTGCCATAGATATAGCTCTCAGGACTGGAGCAGTAATTCTGCCTGTCTTTATGGTTAGAGGGCAGGACAGCCGCCACAAGATGATTATAGAAAGCCCTCTTGTATGCCCAGAGGGAGCTGATAAAACAGAAACAATAACAAACTACACAGCCGCTTTTGTTAACCGGCTGCAGTCTTATGTGGCAAGATACCCGTGGCATTACATATACTATCTTGCATGGCGCAACAAAATAGCCTTAAACGGTGACGATGTGCCGTATTTTAAAAATAACACTTTAAACGTGTGTTAGCTTGTAAGGCAAAAGGGGTAACACAAAATGAGAATATTACTGATTAAACCGCCGTACTCAAGATTAAAAGGGGTTGGGCAATCACCGTATTTTCCACTGGGACTTGGCTACATAGCATCATTGCTAAGGGAAAACGGTTACGAGGCGGTTATATATCATGCCGAAAATCCAAAAAGTAAAGCTGAGTGCGTTTTTCCGGATGCTGATATGACTTTTAATTTTCGCTCTAAGAGTTACCACCGCTACCTGGAAATATTAAAAGATGACACTCACTTTGTCTGGGCTGAGGTCAGACAGACTCTCAAAGATTACAGGCCTGACATGGTTGGCATATCACTTTTGTCGGTAGAGGTTGGTTCAGCTCTAAAGATAAGTCAGCTTGTTAAAGAGTACAATCCCAGTTGCTATGTCCTTTGGGGGGGGTTGCATCCGAGCTTTATGGCCGATGAGAGTTTAATGTTGCCAGAGGTTGATTTCGTAATCAGGGGTGAGGGTGAATATCCCACTCTTGAGCTTTGCAGAGCACTGGAGGGGCATACACCCTTAAGCTCTGTTGAGAGTCTTTCGTTTAAGGAAAATGGAAAGATTATCCATAACCCTGTGCGCATGGCAGTGGAAAATGTGGACGATATCCCGTTTCCTGCCCGTGATGCGGTACTGTATCCTGAGACATTTGATTTCAAATCGCTGGGCAGTATGATTGTTTCACGGGGTTGTCCTTTTAGGTGCACATTTTGTTCGTCAAGAAATTTCTGGGATAAAAAGGTGCGAATGAGAAGCCCAGGCAATGTTATTAAGGAAATACAACTGCTTAAGGAGACCTATGGCACTAACTTTATAATGTTTTGGGATGACTCCTTTACTATCAACAGAACTGTCATAGAAAAGTACTGTAAATCACTCATAGAGTCTAAGGTAAACGTAAGCTGGAAAACTGCTACGCGGGCGGATTTGATAGATGAGCCGCTTCTTGAACTGATGACAAAGTCAGGGTGTGTGAAACTTGAAATAGGGGTGGAAAGCGGAAGCGACCGAATAAAAAAGATAATCTCTAAGGATGTTTCAAACGAACAGATAAAAAAAGCGTTTTCACTTATCTCTAAAAAAGGGATAGGGGTTGGCGGTTTTTTTATGGCCGGATTCCCGGATGAAACACTGGAGGACCTTGCAGAGACCTTTAAGCTTATGCAGGAACTTAAGGCCGGGGAGCTTGCCTTTAATATTTTTGACCCTATGCCGGGAAGCACAGAGTATGAAAAGTGTATAGCGGAGGGACTCGTTCCAAAAAATCCGGATTGGACAAATTTCCCCTTTTGGCCTGACGCCTATTATGTTAAAAATATTAAAAGAGAGGATTTTGACAACTATGTCAACATGATAGCCAGATGGCTTTACGATTATAATAACAAATTTGCGACAAAGCTTAAACGAAGCAGACACCTTATTCTTTACTTGCTGAAAAATGACCCGCTGTTTTTAATAAGTAAAGTTTTTAAGTACCTGACAAGGCGTAAAAAGGTTCATACGGCAGGTGTTACGGGTAGCTGACAGTGGCTGACAGATGACAGCAGTAATTTTTATTTGTCTTTCAACACTGCTGGGATTGGCAATTGAGAGATCCTTTGGTTTTTCCAAAAACTTCTGGATAAAGCTCTCATTTGCCATAATCATCGGGAATTTATTTTCAACCTGGGGCGTGTACATTTTATCGGCATTTGTTGGTTTCAATATGATATCAGTGCTGAGTGTTGGCGTTATTCTGTTGTTCCTTGCAGTGCGTTTTATGAGTGTTTCCTCATTTAAAAACCCGGAGTTAACTATGTCACACGTGCAGGCATACCTGTGTATGGTATTTATGCCGTTTTTCATTTTTGGCATGTGGGAAAGAGCTGATGGCAGTGTCATGTTTATAGGAAATTATAACGATATGGCTTATCACATGTCGATGATTTCCTCATTTGTAGAAAAAATGGATTTCCCGCCTGCAAATCTGCAATCAGCCGGAGATGCGTTAAGATACCACTATCTGGTTAACTTTAACTCAGCAATACTAGTGCGTTGCGGAATGACTTTGTTATACTCTGTGATTATTCCTCAGATTCTGTATAGTTTTGCTCTTGTTAACATTCTGTATCATTTCTGTAAAACCCTGCTTAAGACAGAAACTGAGGTTTTCTTTTCCTCAACGTTAATAATTATGGGGCACACAGGGGTTTTTAATATGCTGTTTGCTCTTATTGGGTTTCCTGTCACTCATACCCAGCTTAAACTCTCTTCCTGGATGAGTATCCGAGAGGAGATGCTGAGGCCGTTTTATAATTTTCTGGATGTAATTATAAACCTGTTTCACCCTCAAAGACCGTTTTTGTTTGGGTTTCCTCTGGCACTGATCATACTGTCTGCCGCCAGCAAGGAACTGATTAAAGAAGATGATGCCGATTATGATAATCTCTTTATGATTTCACTGTTTACAGGGCTTCTGCCTCTTTTTCATATTCATAGTTTCTTTATAGTCTGTCCGATTATCGTGATAATGTTTTTGTATATGTGTAAAGATAAAAAAAGAGCATTCATATCGTTATCCCCGCTTTTATTAGGGGTGTTTCAGATAGTTTTTTTGTTTTCAGGTTTAAAACCCTCATATTATGCCGGATTTGACGTTCATAAACTTGGAGGCGGGCTGAATGAGATAAAACCGCTTAATTCAGAAATTATCGCAAGATTAATATTTTGGATAAGAGCTGGTGGTGCCGTCCTAACCACAGGGCTTTTATCGGTATTTTTATATTTCAGAAGGTATAAGGAATCCTCAATAGCAATGGGCAGAAAAAATATTTTTCTCATTGTTTCTCTGGCTGTCACGTTTTCATTTTTTGTATTGATAAACTTTTATCGTTTTAGCCCTGCGTGGGGAGACAGTAATAAGTTTTTCTTTTACTTTGATGTGATACTATCACTTTTTTCCGGATTTCAATTGAGCAATATGTTTAAACAGGGAAACATTGTTAAAAAATCTGTGGCGGTGTTAATTATAATGGTTATGGCAGTGCTGCCTTTTTCAACTGAGTTCCACATTATTTTTACAAAACCAAAGAGTGTGTTGTTCAGTGCAGGGGACAGAGTTACGGCAAGGTGGATAAAAGCCAATACAGCTAAGGATTCAATTTTTTTAACAAGCAACAGTGTAATACATTTTGTCCCCTCCATGGGGGCTCGTGCAGTTGTTGACGGAGCATATAATTGGGAGGTAGGATATGACAAACCTGGCAAGCAGGACGATGTTGGAAAGATTTATTTAACAGGAGACCCTGAACTTATAAAAAAATACAATATATCGTATATTTTAGTCAGCCCCTATGAACTTAACTCACTCAGTGTACAGTATGACAAACTTGCACGGTATAGGTTAGTGTATGATGCAAATGTTGATGGGCATAGCTTTAAAATATATGATGTCAAATAATAAATCTTTTAATCTACTCATCTGTTTTGCGGGCGGAGCTCGCAATTGAAACTTTTTAAGCGGCGGTACGCCGGTTAAAAAATTCTTTTAAATCAAAAACATCCCTCACAAACTTTAAATAAACCCACCAATCGTAGATAAAAACCTGGGGTTAAGGGGGCTGGCCCCCTTACAGGTGGGATTTTAAGGGAGGGCAGCGCCCTACCTTATTAGATTATTCTTTTCTCTGAGCATTTCATTAACAATATCCAGATTAATCCGGGCAGGCTCCATGCCAGGGTCATACTTAAGTGCATTTTCAAACGCGGTACGTGCCTCGTCTATTTTTCCAACCCTTAACAGGGCAATCCCAAGACCATTAAAACCAATGGAAATATTGGGGCCTGCTATTGGTATTGATTTCTTGAAATACCAGATGGCATCTGTCACTTTGTTAAGAGCCAAAAGTTCAAATCCTGCATTTATGTATGGCTTACCAAACCCGGGTTTCAGGGAAATTGCTTTCTTATAGCTTATAAAAGCATCAACATGGTTTCCTTCTGAGGCTTTTATGTAACCAAGGTTATAGTATGCCATGTAGTTTTTAGTGTTTACCTCTATGGCGCGATTTGTAAGCGTCAGGCTGTCTCTCCAGTAGGAGGCTTCAACCCTTGCAAAATGAGTCAGAAGGAGTAAAAAAATTGCTCCAAAGACTGTTATAGGCAGTTTTAATTTTTGAAACCTCTCCATGAGTTTGAAAACGCAAACCACTGCCAAAACGAAGATCCCTGTGTATGGGATATAAGTGTATCTGTCGGCCATGGACTGAAGCTCCACCTGAATAAGACCGATTACAGGCAGCAGTGAGATAAAAAACCAACCCCATCCAACTATAAGCCACGGCATAGTTTTTATCTTTATCAAAGACACGGTAGTTATAGTAATTATTAAAACCGCTGAAAAGATGGCAAGCAAAGCTGGAATGCTTTCAGGCATAGGGTAAAAATTAGACAGTCCGGCTGGATACACGGCAAGATACAGGTACTTAGTGTATGACACCAGAGCGTTACCAGCTCTTAGAGAAAGCGGAAAGCGTTGAAGGGGCATCAGGTGCCCGCCACTTTTTTGGACATAAACCGTTATGACACAGGAGACGGCAGAGAGGACAAAAAATGGAATTTTTTCTAGTATAATTGCAGCAGCTTTTTTTGTAGCCCTCGCATCCGGAACATTTGAGAATCTGTTAAGAGGCCAAAAATCCAGGAGCAAAAGCAAAACAGGAAGCGTAACTGCCATAGGTTTTGACATAAGTGAAAGCACAAAAAGAGCCAGTGTCAGCATATACCGGAGGATGTTTTCTTTACGCACATAGGAGACATAACTAAGCATTGTGAGAAAAAACCAGAAAGCGCTCAGCACATCTTTTCTTTCCGATACCCACGCTACCGACTCAACGTGCATAGGGTGTATTGCAAAAAGTGCTCCGGCTATTGCTCCTTGCAGCATATTCCCATGTAAAAGTTTAGCAAACAGGATAAACACCAGCAGAGAGTTTAGCGTGTGTATTATAACGCTTGTGATATGATGTCCCATTGGGCGCATCCCGTAGAGTTGAAAATCCGTAAGGTGTGACAACCACGTAAGAGGGAACCAGTTGCCGTCGTTATCAGTGGTAAATGCCCACTTGACGCTTTCTTTTGTAAACCCCGTTTGAACAAAAGGATTGGCGGTTATGTAGCGGTTGTCGTCGTAAATAAGAAACTGGAAATTCCTTGTATCCTGATACACATAGAGGGTTAACACTATAATCAAAACTGAGTAAATGACCCCATGTATCCACAGAGACCCGGGGCTATAAGAAAAACTGTTTTCAGCCATTTACCGGATATTATAACTTAAAGGGAATATTAATGGGTTATTGTAAAATGGTTAAAGTTGACGGATAGAATCTGCTGGTGGTATAATTGCAACAACAGGTGAAGTACGGATGGGGGGATTATAGATTTGAAACATCATTTGATTAAAGCCGGCATCGGACTTCTGTTATTTAGCGCATTGTCATTGCCACTTTGCAACTTTAGTGTTTTTGCAGAAGACTTAAATTATTACAAAAAAATCATAAGGAGAACATGCGCTTATCCTCAGGATGAAATATATGTTTTACCAGTAAAGCTGCCTGTGGGAAAGGCTGATGCTAACCTAAATGGCGAATATTTAAAAGTGGCACGGACTTTAGAAACAACTAATGACGTAAAAGTAGAAAGTAATCCGTCAGGTACCGTAATTACACCAATAGGCAATAACTACGATGTGTTGCTTCGGACTCTCGATTTAAGTTATAAACTGGAGAGTCTTGGCGTTGTTTTAGGAACGTATAATTTTCAGGCACTAAAAGTATTGGAAAAAAACGATGAAATAATTGTTAGCGGTAAAAAAATATTTACGCCAAGCAGACTTTTTGCAAATATAATTAAAGTATTAACCTCAGTTAACTCTGCTAAATATAAAGAACACGATGTACAGTGGAAAATCATCAAAAAAGGTACAAAGTACAGTACCAGTGAAACGGTAATTAAGTAGTGCACTCCTACATGGCAATTGTTGCAAATATTCCTATTGTTCATTATAATGGAATAACATGAGATTTAAGAAGATTTTAATAATCCTGTTGAGTATCGTCGCATGTCTTTCGATAATGGAGATTATAGCTGGCCGTATCCAGTTCTGGAAATATGAATACCCTTCAGACGAAATGTTTCATCTTGTGGACCATGACCTTCTGTTGCACCATAAATGGCACAAAAATGTGATATGGCCTGATAATTACCGGAGCATTCCATATTTTATATACATTAACAGCCAGTCTTTTCTTGCACAATATGAAGTCTCAGTAAAAAAACCTAAAAATTTTTACCGGATATTTTACCTTGGGGACTCCACAACCCAGGGAGTGGTATCTCCTATGTATAAAATGACTACGATAGTTGAAAACGAACTGAATGCCAGATATAAAGACCTTGGAAAAAAAATTGAAGTAATCAACACTGGAACCTCCTCCTTTGCAGTTTCTCAGTACATGCTGTTTATAGAGAATACATTGTTGGAGTATTCACCGGATTTGATTGTTATTGACGTTGATATGTCTGATGTCGGCAATGATGCGTTTTACAAGACTTTAAGTACGTTTGACAAAGACGGGTATCCAATTATGATAAATAAAAGCTACAGGGCGTATATACATTCTCCGGTGGGTTTTAAGAGGATGCCGCTTTTAATAGAAACAGCGCGTATTTTGGTAAACCATTCTAACCTTGCAGCTTATTTAGAGTATTTAGTTAGTAAATTAATTATTAAATTGACTAAAGGGGCAGGTTTGTTGGAGCAACAAGAAACACCAGAACAGCAAGCCTGGTCACGACACAACCCTGACAATAAAACATGGAAACAAAAAATAAATGAACCTGAAACATTTGACTGTCCTCTTGGCGGCGTAAATTGGGGTTCTGAAAATCCTACAGTTAAGGATAAAGAAGCAGTAGCTTATTCTATGAAACTTCTGGGCAGAGCGATTGATATCTGCAGAAAAAACAATATAAAAATAATTGTAACCGGAGCGCCAGGCCTCTGTCAGCTTACAGACACTTGTAGCTCTTTGCAACATAAAGACATTGAAAAGACAGCCCTTTTACATAAAGCATATTATTTGGACTCTGTTGAGGCATTAAGGCCGTCTGTTGAGGATGCTCCTGCTGACAAGTATTACTGGAAATCAGATACAGGACATTTCAATATCGGGGGCAATGCACTATGGGCAAAAGCACAGGTGGATTTCATAGTTAAAAACAATATTATAACCGGCAAATAAAGACATAATTCTTTCATGCTTTTTAACTCATATGTCTATTTGTTTGCCTTTTTGCCAGCAACAATCTGTGTCTATTTTTTTCTCAATAAGTTAAAAAAAACCTTCGCTGCAAGAGTCTTTCTTATTTTAGCATCTTTTATATTCTATTCATGGTGGAATATCTGGGATTTGCCTGTTATAATTATAAGCGTAATATTTAATTACAGTATTGGACTAAAGCTTGGAAAAACAAATATTTCCAGCGACAGGAAACGATTGTTCATAACCGGTGTATCACTTAATATATTGCTGCTGATATTTTATAAATATACCGATTTTTTAATTTTAAACATAAATACGCTTCTTAACACCAACATTAACACACTTAAACTGACCCTGCCCCTTGGCATCAGTTTTTTCACCATAACTCAGATTGCCTACCTGTCTGACGCATACAGACAGACGGTTAAAGAATATAAGGGTACGAATTATTCGCTTTTTGTGGCTTTTTTCCCTCACCTGCTTGCCGGCCCAATACTGCACCACAGAGAGATGATGCCGCAGTTTGACAGGATGAGAAATAAAGTGTTTAGTTCAAAAAACACCGTAAGAGCTCTTGTCCTTATCGTAATAGGCCTTATAAAAAAAATTGCCATAGCCGATTATCTCTCTGCCTGGGCTGATTTTGGGTTTGACTCTGCAGGAAATCTCTCATTGCTTCAGGCATGGATAACCAGTCTGTCCTATACGCTTCAGATTTATTTTGATTTTTCCGGCTACACCGATATGGCGTTGGGCTCTGCACTGTTGCTGAATATTCACCTTCCCCTGAATTTTAATTCACCCTATAAGTCGTTAAATATCCGTGAGTTCTGGAGAGCGTGGCATATGACCCTGAGCAGATTTCTGCGCGATTATCTATATATCCCACTGGGCGGAAACAGGTGCGGCACGGCACGGGTTAATCTCAACATCATACTCACTTTTATTTTAGGAGGGATATGGCACGGAGCCGGATGGGGATTTCTTATCTGGGGAGCCTTGCATGGTTTTGCATACGCTTTTTACCGCCTCTGGCAAAGTACCGGTCTTAGGTTAGCTAGACCAATAGCATGGTTTTTAACTTTCAACTTTATAAACATAACATGGATTTTCTTCAGGGCAAAATCATTCGCCGATGCTGTTAAGGTTATCAAGGGGATGGTTAATTTTGGCAGCACAGAGGTTAAAACATTTCTTAATACGGTTACTATGGATTTTATAAATCTGTTTCAGAATAAGGAGAAATTCCAGGCAATCAGCACTTTATGCAACTATTTTTCCTCAGATGGCGCTAAAATCATGTATCTCGCAATACTCATAACTGTGTGTGTTTCCTGCCGTAATTCAAATGATATTTCAAAGGACTTTTCCCCCAACTTAAGAAACGCTCTGTTGTTTGGTTTTTTAGGGGCAGTTGCCATAATGCTGCTCCACAAAGAGAAGCTCTCAAAATTTCTGTATTTCAATTTCTGAACAATGAGAGCCGTATGAAAATAAATATTTACAAAAAATGGATAATCATATTCTTTTTCATAACAGCTGCACCTGTTTTTTTCAATTTAATTATTGATTCAAACGGATATTTGCAGACTATAAAAATTCACGGGATAAATGCAAACAAGTATGAAATCATATCAGAGTATACAACAAAACTGTATTATGCAAAGCGGGCAACACCGGAGGCTTTAATGATTGGCACATCAAGGATGATGGTTTTTAAGCCCTCTGACGTACAACACTATATAAATATGAAAACTTATAACCTGTCCCTTTCCGGTTCAAATGTTTATGAACAGTTCAGCTATTTTTACTATATGGTTAAAAACTACAACATAAGGTATGTGATTTTAAGTTTGGATTTTTTTTCATATAATCCTGAAAATAGAAACAAGATTGGTTTTAATGAAAGGCGGTTTAAGCATGGATTTTTGCTCAGTGATTTTGAAGCGGAGCTTTTGGGGCTACAGAGTTTGAAATCAAGTATCGATACTGTAAGAAACAACATTACCGGGAAATGTGAACCAATAAACTGGTCAGAGGGTTACAGCACGTGGTGTGAGAAGGAAAAAGCTCTGCAGGAATACGGCAATATCATAATCCAGCGAGACATGAAAAACTCCCTGCGGGTGTTTTCCACAGACCCGCTTGGTTATAATTCTGAGGCATTTAGAAATCCTGATTCAATTAACGATAACCTCCGGCTTCTGAAACGCATTGTTGACACTTGTAAGGAGCGGCGAATTACCCTGAAACTCTATATCAGCCCGGTGTATAAGAATCAGTTTGATTTAATATACGCAATGGGACTACGTAAGACTTACGAAAAGTGGAAATTTGAAATAGCTCAACTATCTGATTACTACGATTTTACAGGTCGAAACACTGTCACATCAGATCAAAGCCTATGGTGGGACACCTCGCACCTTAGAAGTCAATACGGTAAGTACATCTTCGCCCGTATCTTTAGCGATAACCAAACATCAGTTCCCAGGGATTTCGGCATACTTATGACAAAAGGCAATGTCACACAAAACATTGCAAGACTCCACACTCAGGTTAGCTCTACAGACATAAAACAAATCCTGCAATTAAACAGCGATGACGACGATTAAACAGTGAAATTTTGCCTAAACTCCTATTTTTCAATTAGCTTAGCTCGCGGCGAGAAATATAAACGCAAGTTCAAACCAGCTGTCCACTCAGTGTAATCCGGGGACTTATTCAATTCAAAAGTGCCGCCAACCGCCAAATATTTTGTAATCAGTTTGAGTCCATGAACGTTTATATAGTATCCTATTCCCTTTACGGTTGAGCCCTCGTAAGTGTTGCCTCCTACATGAAAATCCTCAGGATAGGGAAACATAGGTGCATCATCGCTCTGGGAATTAAAATATCCGATTGAAAACTGGCCGTCAATAAAGTAATCCCTGCATTGGTTCACTTGCAGGTGTGCAAACGGTCCAACCGAGTAATAAATGTCTGGGCTATAGTAACCCCCATATCCGTGAGTATAAAATCCAGAGTTGCTATTAAAATGTGAGTCTGTTACAGCAATTCCCGTTGAAAAACTTGTTGCGTCAGTCATAAATGTGGCACCAAGAGAGACATTGGCGTGATACGCAGAGTTTTCAATCACACCTATCCCATTATAAGAGTCATACCCTCCCTTTATTGATACCCAAAACGGTTTAAACGGTGTAATAACAATCTCTCCCTCAACTCCGGTCTTTACCACTCGTCCCCACTTGTCAGTGCCGTAGGGGTCTTTTAATCCAATATAGGACAGGATAGATTCTGCAATTGGTGTCCTATGGAGGTTAATATTCCAGTGTGCTGCCCCTATGCCGGCATCAAAAGTGATTGTTGGATCAATGGGGCCATTAAACGGTGTTGTACCCAGCTTTATGGCATAGTGAAGCTCTCCCTCTTTTTCCAGTTTTACCTCCGGTGTATAGACATTGGCTGAGGTAATAAGAGATACGGGGTTTAATACGTTTTTGTAGGTACCCGTAAATGGCAGTGGGGGAGCAGTACCTGAGAATAAGTGTTGATCTGTAAACGATACTGTTATTTTCTTATCGGGAGCTATTGTAAATGAGTAACTTACAGGAATTGAATATTCCCAAAGTCTTGAAAGCCCGCTGTCACCACTTTTAGTCCTCATAGAAGACGAAAGGGTAAGCAGCGGTTTTTCGTAATTATAGTAGCAGGAATCTGCACCGCAATATGAGTAAGCAGCCCGCATGGTTTCACCCTTGTCAAAAAAATAATCTCCGGTTAGTTTTTTAAGTTTTTCGTCATTCAGTGCCAACAGTGTGTTGGCAAATGATTCTGCTTTTTTTATATCACCGCTGTCGTTATAGGCAGATAAGATTACCTGAGCAGTTGCCGGGTCCTTTTTAGTCTCAAAAACAGATAAAAACACAGGCAGTGAGTCGCTAACTCTTCCCTGTTTATATATGCTCCAGGCTAAAAGCGTTGTATCATTATCATCGCCACCGCTTATCTCTATTGATTTCAAAGTATATTGTTCGGCCTCTTTATAGTTTTGTGCATCAAAGGCCTGTGAGGCTTTCTCTTTATATATGCCGGCTTTTATGTCTTTAAAATCCGACACAGATTCATACTTTCCTATCAAATCCAGAGCCTCGTCTGTCCATTGTAATTTGACAAGTGTGTATATCAGGCCTGAGACATAAACAGCGACACCGGGCTCCATAGCTTGAAGTTTTGAAAATCCCTCATAGGCTTTATCGTACTTTTCAGTGTGGTAAGCGTGCCATGCAAGTGCCGAAATTGCTGCAACATCATTAGGGTCAAGTGACAGTATTTTGTTTGCGATAGACTCGGTGTTTTCTTTATCATCATTAAGCTCATCGTGAAGCAGTGCAAGTTTTATCTCTGTAAGTGTTTTTGTATAACCTTTAGGCAGTTTGTCACGCTCTCCTTCAGTGTCAATAATTGATAAGACCTCTGCCAAAGACAGCATGGTCTTAAGAGAATAAAACACGCCCGTACGGATTCCCCATTCTTTCGGACAGGATTTAAGCAGTGTCTGAAAAATCTCCAGCGCCTCAGTTTTTTTATCTCTTTGGTTTAATGCTTCACCGGCATCAAAAAAAGTGCCTGGCAATTCACACTTCATTAAGTAGTGTTTATGTGTCTGTGTAAGATTGTGGAGCTCTGTAACGTTACCGGCTTTTACGGCTTCTTTAACCTGTTCAGGAAAAAATTCCTTATCTATTATTTCTTGCACCTTCTGACGGTCTTTACCCTCAAGCATATTTAGATATAATTCAGCCTTAACAAAATCTTTTTGGGCAATCATCACCCATACAATGTCAGAGACAACATCTTGCAGCTTATAACGTTTATCAAGAAGTATATCATAATTAGAAAGTGCAAGCTCAGTCTTTCCAAGTTTTACATAACAACGTGCCAATCCTAATGTTGCCTCTAAAACACTTTTTTTGAAGGTTTGAGCATATTTAAAGAGATCGGCGGCTTGTTTGTAGTTGCCTATTTGATAATACTGCCAGCCCTTATAGGCAAAGTAAGAACCGTCATTTTTTTCATCACCTGCCGTCACATTATCTGCTGTCACATCCTCTGCAATAGCTTGATTGTGACATGACAAAACAACAACCGCAATAAAGACAAGCAGTGTTTTTATGGATTTCACAAATCGTTGCCCTTTTTAACGAGAAGGTAGAGGGTGTAGGAGTAGTAATTTTCTTTTTCGTTGGTTAGTTTATCTTGCGCTTCTTTAGATAGTTTAGCACTTAACTCCCCATCTCCGGACTTTGAAAAGGCAAAAGAATATATGGCATAAAACCCTGACGGAGCGGTGTCTGTGGAAACGGATGCTTTAGTTGCATTGTCAGAAAGATCAATCTGAGCCGGGATAGAACCTGCCTGCTTATATATTTTAGAAATCTCTTTCAGACCCTCCGGATACGGAACAACTTTATCCAGTGAAAGGTAAAGAAAAGTTCTTATTGCATCATAACCAAACACCTGGGGGTTTTCACTGCTAAGTTGAAGTCCCTTACCGGTCAGGGCAATCCAGTCGCCTGGAAGCTTATACTTACTGAACTTACACTGCCCCAAAAAGGTAATGGAGTCTTTATATGTTTTTTCCCAGAATGCCTTGTCATCAACACTTGCAAACAGCTTGTATGCCGGAGGGATTATATATGAGGGATTTAACACTATTGAATCGTTTTTTGTAAATCCATAGTAGCCAGGCAAAAGAACGTTCAAGCCCTGCCATTTGACTGAAAGATTTGCTCTTATAGCCCCAACAATTTTTGTGCCCTCTGTCTTGTAAGCGTTGTTTTGCCACTTGTTAGCGGCCTTAATCAGGGCAAACGCTATTAGAACGTCGCCATCTGTGGCATTGTTGTAGTCAATCACATCCCACTTATCGTTTGCTCTTTTCCCCCAGCTCCACACCGACAGATTGTCTTTTCTTAGCATTAGGTTGTTTTTTGTCCATTTATAGAGCTTGTCAAAGGTAGATTTGTCATTATACAAAACACTAAGCAGCATGCCGTAGCCCTGTCCTTCGGAGTGGCTCATCTGCCCCTGATAGAAGTCAACTACCCGACCGTCGGCCTGGATAAATGTGGTTTTATATTTTTCCCAAAGCCCGTTATCATCTGCGCCGGATGACGTGCAGAAGAGCATTGAGAGTATTACACTAACCACTATTGTCCGTATTTTTACCAACGTTCAACCTCCTTTTTCTATATGCTTTCAATATAATATATAAAGTAGAACCTATGACTGTCACGGCTAATCCAATGGCTACATAGTATAGCCACGGATAAACATACAAATACATATCCAGTTTTGATGTTGCACCTGATTTACCGGCAAAATATCTTCCTCCGACATTTAAAGAATTTACCTTAAAGTTTGGCGGAGTAAGGTCTATCAGGCTCAAGTCTCCTTTGCAATCTCCCTGAACATTAGGATCTAAAAGGGCATCAGAGAGCGCAAAAATATCTTTTGTCGTTGCGGCAGTCAATAGTATTGCTGTTCTGCCCTCGGCATATGGCGACTGAAATTCCATGATAGCGCCTTTACCCTCGCTTATGCTAACCGTTTGCTTACTGAGGGCAATAGTTATCTCATCACTCCAGCTCTTTACAACAGGATATGGAATCACAGACTTGGCAGTGAGTTTAAGTGGTGTTAACTTTTTAATGTTTTCTGGCAGAGTGCCGGTGTCTCCAATTATGATAACTTCCCCTTTCCAGCTTATGGGATTAGTGTAGGTAAACTTTGTCTCAAACAGAGGGTAGCCGTTTTTTTGAGTAATAAGTCCGATTAAGTTAAAAGCTGCGGCTATATTGTCTAAATTACCGTTTGTCAGATATATTAGTGACTCAAAACCATCCGGCCATCGTGTGACAGGAAAACCGCTGCTCATAAAAAGTTCCAGCTTTGGTAAATCCACGATATGAGGCATTGCCGGAAATTTCATCGAGGATTTTCCGAATATGGTCAGAAAGAGGCTTCTGTCCTGAGGTAACTCACAATTCTTAGAGACCGAGGGCACCAATATGGGTTCAAAAGTAAGTATATTGGAACCCACTTTAAACATATGCGTAGGTATATTCATCTTGTAATCCTCAATGATTGCGCCATTTTTGTTATCAAGACTGATTGCAGAAACATGTACGTTGTTTATTAAAATATTCAAAACAGAATCGGACCTCATCCCGGCACCATATGCGGTTGTCAGAAGAATCTCTGCGTATTGATTTGGTTTTATGAAAAAATCCGGCGACAGGCGAAAAGAAATGTCCTTAGACATTGAGTTAAATCCCCTAAAGGTATAATCCGGGAAATCCATGGTCTTAAAGGTGTATCTCTTGTTTGGAACGATTGTTTGCCTGCCTCCATAGAGGGTGATGTCAGGGAGAGTCAACTCAGAAATAGTCGTTTCACTGGTGTCTGGATATGGAAGCGAAATAACAGACATTGTTTCTGCTGCCAGTTTCACCTCATCTACGTTTTTACCGGAGATTACAAGAAGCATATGCTGCGTGTCAGCTTTTTCCCCGGCTGGTAAACTCATAAGTTTAAGAAACGGTCCCTTAATTTCACTTAAGGCTACGCCTTTTTGCTTAAGATAATCAGTTATAAAGCTGCTTTCTCCCACGATAACATTGTCAACCCCTGGTTTAATATCTTTAGAGACAGTGAAGATCACCTTTTTATAGTCGAATTTTTTAGCAATGCTTGATGCCACTATGGCAACATTTGTTATCATGTCCTCTTTTGTGTTTGAAACAACAACGTTTATTTCGCCATATGGCAGAATTTTGGGGTCAAACAGGAATTTATCAAGGGATGATAATTTCTGAGGCACGGGACGCAGGGAGTACTCAAGTTCCAAAAAAGCCTGGTCAAGCCTTAGCGTGGTCCAGAGCTCTTTGGCACACGTATCTTCGCACTCATTAGTATAGTGCTGGGCAACATCAAAAGTCAGGCGATTATAACCCGTCTCAAACAAAAGTTCCGGTAAAACTATTTTAGCACTTTTATCAGGAAACTGGGGATTGAGATTAAACTGCTCCACAGGAAAGCCGTTTAACCTGACAACCATGCGGGATCTGTTGGGTAAGAGAGCTGTTGAGTTGGTGTAATTGAATTCAAGCACGGCTTTCTCCACTTTCCATCTCTCAGGAATTGCTATAGATATTTCAGCGGCAGCACTTGAGCATTTAAGATCCATTGCTTTAACGGGAGATAGCTTATATAAGGGAAGTTTGATTACCTCTGCCTCAGTAATTTGTATAGAGTAAAAGAGCCCTAAAAAGTTCATTGCTACCAGAGCAAATATGCTCTTTGCTTTCATATTTAGTTCAGCATCTCATTTTTTGTAATTCTGGCAACAAAAATAACACAATTTCGATATATATGTCAAACAGTACCCCGGTTTGGCCTTAGATATTTCCACTGTCGTTTGATTAACTGAAAAATCATCTGAAAAACAGCTGCAAAGCTTTTTTTAGTGCCTGTTATTCCCAGGGTTAAGAGGACGAAAACTATCCTTAAGGTATTTGGAGTCTTTCTTCTTTTATTCCAGAAATCCACCCACCTTTGGCTGTCACCATAAACCAACCCTACGATGTTTTTAAATGTTTCCTCATTTAAAACAATAAACTCACAACCACAAAGAATATAGGTTCCCTTTTTGAAAATTCTCTGAACTCTTGCCTGAACAGAATATTGGTTTCCGTAACTATCACTAAAGGAGATGGTAACTTCATCAAGTTGTTTTAAAGAAACTGAAAGACCAAGCTCAACACTTGCGCCAGAGAGGGAGAGGTCAGTAATTAATCCCGCAACAGGTTCATTTGATTGCGGCAAGTAAACGCTTGTCTTATAATTTGCCCATAAACGATGATGGCGGCGCACTTGCCGGCGTTCAAAAAATGCTCCCAGCGAGGCCATTGCCAAAATTAAGTTAAAGACGCTCCATGCTGACGTAACAGCTATAACATCTCTGTACAAAGGAAACTCAAACCACCTTATAATGGCAACCGGCACGGCTATGAACATTATTGTAGTCATAATTAAAAAAGGAATCGCCATTTTACTTAACGATTCACTCTCGGATGTTTGGCCCTTAGGCGTCACCTTAAATGAAGGGGAACGAGGATTAAGCACCACGCCAATTACAGCAGGAAACAGATATATTGACTGTACGCTTTCAAACAGGTCTGAAAAGAACGGCCATCTGTACTTTCCTGAAATATACTCCGTAAGAATTAAGGAACTCAACAAGTGAGGTAACGCATAGATAAGCACCTGAGATGTGGAGGCAAAAAATATCTTAAGGTTAAGCAGCAAAAAAGCTGCCGGTGCCACATAGAAAATAACCCTTGATATTCCAAAAAACCAAAAACCGCAGTCATTGATATAACAAATTAGCTGATAAAATTTAAGTCCCTTAATAAAAAGCGGGTTTTTCAAAATAAAAATCTGTACCATACCCTGTGCCCATCTGCTTCTTTGCAGGATAAAATCATCAAATGTCTCAGGGGAAAGACCGCAAACCATGGGGCGGCCATAGTATATGCTGTTATAACCCATGCCGTGCAAAGACAGTGCGGTCTCAGCATCCTCTGTAATTGTTTCTCCGCTAATGCCGCCAACCTCTACAAGGTACTTTCTTCTCATAATGGCGGCAGAACCGCAAAAAAACGAAGCATTCCAGAAATCAAGCCCGGGCTGCCCTCCGCGGTAAAACATCTCGTTTTCAGCTGGCGCATCCGCAAATACTGCTAGGTTTTTCTCCACTGTGCTTGAATTGATAAAAAAGTGAGGAGTTTGTACAAAGGCAAGTTTTTCATCTCTTATGAAATATCCAACGGTGTTTTTCAATATGTCTTTTGCGGGAACATGATCGCAATCAAGAATCAGTATGAGGTCAGAATTAGTATATCCAAAAGCATGATTAAGATTACCGGCTTTAGCATGGATATTTCGTTCTCTTGTGATGTAACCTGCGCCAAACTCCCTGGCCATTCTTCTGAATTCATAATGACGCTCCCATGCCGCCTGAGAAAGCTTAGGATTGCTTCTTCTTGCCATAGTGCCGCCGTCATCAAGCACATAGACGTGGAGCTTGTCTTTAGGATAATCTACCTGAAGCGCCGCAATTACCGTTACTTTGACTAATTCAAGGGGCTCATTATACGTTGGAATGAATATGTCCACTGAGGGATATAAAGCAGTGTCAGCAGGCAGCGGTACAGGTTCATTTTCTGTGGGCCAGAGGCTTACAAAAAGCGACAGGAAATGTAGAGTAATCCCATAAAGTTCAGCCAGATACAGTAGCGCCATACCCATAAAATCTGAAATATCAGTATATATAAGCGTTTCAAAAGTCCGCCAGTACAGATACCTCAGCGTTATGAGAGAAGCTATTAGCATAAAATGAATACGCCACGGAGGATATTTAAACTTTTTAATACGGTTAAAAACTATTAATATTGCTATCAATCCCCAACTGACTATTGCTTGCGCATAAACGGGCAGGAGTAAGCCGATGATATGGAAATACAGAAGCACAGCAGCGCCCAACGCGATATATATGCCAACTGTATAGCCCCGCCTTGTTTGTATAAAGTGTTTGCGTATAAAGTGCTTAATTGGTGTCCTTATCAACTCCATGATGTAAGGTACGCTTCTGGGGAGCATCAGGAGCCGTAAACATATTGATACCCTTGACAAGCATAAAGACTATAAGAAACGTTAATACAAGATAGATTATCATTTTTGCATACTGGGAACTTTTTTTCTTTTCCGTTTTTACCGTGACAGTCTCGGCGGAAAGGTCTTTCTCTATTTCATTAGGGTTCCAATAGGCTTTGTATATCTTAAACTCGCCGGATTTTCCTTTAAGAGACGTTGTCTTAACAAACCTGCAGAATATTTCGTCCTTAGTCTCTCCGGCTGCGATTTTTGCGCTCACACGCTCTCTCATAGCATGGTATGTTTCCTCTGATATATAAATCTCACTGGGATTGGCCTGACTTTCAAATCTTGAGGCAACATTAACCACATCTCCAAATATGTCTGTTTTCTCCACAATGCCCTGCCCGGTATGTATGCCGATTCGAATAAGAATAGGGACTACTGATATTTTTGCAAGATTAAACTCATCAATTGCTCGTTGTATTGCTGCGGCTGTCTCTACTGCATCAGAGGCATCCTCAAAATATGACATCGTGCCGTCTCCCATTGTTTTTACGAGTGTCCCATTGTTTTGGGATATGAGTGGAAACACAATGTCGTTGTGCTGCTTAAGTATCGTTCTGTGAAACATATCGCCGTGTTGTTCGGCAAGGGCAGTTGAGCCTTTAAGGTCGGTAAACATCACTGTTATGATTTTTACGAATTTATTTTTGAATAACTCATCAAGCTTCTCACGTTGGGAGATAATATCCTCTACGCCTAACTGCTCTGCTGAACCCTCCTCTTGTGCGCTCTCTCCTGCAATGCCGTTTTTTTCCTCCATTGTACTGTACCTCCTTAGTACATTTTATGAAAAGCACCAAATGTTATGACTAAAAACCCAAACCAAAAATTAACTGTCATTATAAAACACCGGTAGAATAACACAAATACGTAAATACGTCAAGTTTTTTCAGGTGTGTATTGACAGAGGTTCTCATTCTAAATTGCATAAAAGGGAAAATAGCATGAATTCATAATATGTTTTTTTGACATTTATCTCACTCACCTTTATAATAGTCTTGCATAGAAAAGCGTAACAGCACAAAGGCATAGGTTATTATATGGAGGAAAATATCACAACAACAAGCAATTACAGTCTAATCCGCAGTTTGCCGTTTTGGGGGTTAATTATCTCTGTGCTGTATGCAAGCTCTTTTTGGGGATATTTGGTTTTTCATACCCTTGCTGAGCTGTTTTGTGTGATTATAGCATTTTGTATTTTTATTCTTTCCTGGAACACACGCCGGTATATGCAAAATAACTATCTTTTCTTTATTGGCATTTCATACCTTTTTATCGGCAGTCTTGATATATTGCACACACTTACCTATGAGGGTATGAATTTAATACACACTCACAGTACGGGAGAGACAATCGAAATATGGATTTCTACGAGATACATTGAGAGTATTTCCCTGCTTATTGCCCCACTACTCTTATACAAGAAAAGACTCAGCGCTTTTTATATATTTAGTGCTTATGTGATTGTGACCATGCTGGTGTTTGCCACAATTTTCATATGGAATAATTTTCCAGAATGTTATACAGAAAGAACCGGGCTTACCACATTTAAAAAATGCAGTGAATACCTCATTTGCTGCATTTTAGCAGTTTCATTGCTGCTACTGTTTAGGAGAAGGAGTTTTTTCGATAAAGATGTTTTAAGGCTATCTGCCGCCTCCATATCTTTTGCAATACTGACAGAGCTATGCTTTACAACTTACATTGGTTTATATGACTCGATTAACATGGCAGGCCATTTTTTTAAGGTGTTCTCCTACTATTTCATTTATAGAGCGATAGTTGTGACGGGCATTAATAAACCATTTGACCTGTTGTTCAGAACTCTGAAAATAAGCGAGGATTCCCTTCAAAAAATTAATACCGAACTCGAACAGAGGGTTGAAAACCGTACTATGTTGCTTTTGGAGGAGATTCATCAGCGGAAAAATATAGAGAGTAACCTTGCCCGTTTAAACCGTGTGTATGCCGTTGTAAGTGAGACAACTCATCTGATTGTGCACGTTTCCAATAAAGGAGAGCTACTGGATAAAATATGCAAGGTGGGTGTTGAACAGGGATCTTTCATGTTTGTAGCAATAATCAGATACAACGAGTATAACAATACTCTTGAACCTCTGACTTTTAACGGACATTCAGAGAGATATCCGGACTCAGTGACCCTCGTTTCAAAGTGTGATGACAAGAACCCTGATCCGGTTCAAAGAACCATTCAGACTGGTACCTTCTACATATGCAATGACATCAGTTCTAACGAACCCTGCGCTAAGAGGAAAGAAGAGGCGCTAAGGCAAGGGTATCAGTCTTATGCTGTGTTTCCCTTAAAAGTGTTTGAAAAAAACGAAGAAGCCATTATGTTTTACTCCGGGGAGCCGGATTTTTTTAGTGAAGAGGAAATCCATCTGCTTGATGAGTTATCCGGAGATGTTTCGTATGCTCTTGAAAATATGGAAAAGGAAAAGATAAAAAACCAGATAGAGCAGCAGAACAAAACGCTTGAAGAACAGCTTGTCCGTTCTCAGAAAATGGAGGTCATAGGGCAGCTTTCCGGTGGGATTGCCCATGATTTCAATAACATCTTATTTTCAATAACAAATTACATTTATCTCATGCTTAAGAACATGGATGAGGTACATCCACTAAGAAAATATGCCGAGGGCATACGGTTAGCCTCGGAAAAGGCATCTAATCTTACAAGGTCCCTTCTTGATTTCAGCAGAAAACAGGTAACTCAACCCAGAGTAGTTAATTTAAACGATGTTATATCGCACGTGGAGCCGATACTGAGGCGTCTGATTCCTGAGGAAACAGAGCTCAGAGTGGAACTAACAGATGATAACCCCAGCATAATGGCAGACCCCTCTCAATTTGAGCAGGTGCTTTTAAACCTTGTGGCCAATGCACGGGATTCCATGCCTGAGGGAGGATTTCTAATTATAAAAACTGTGCTTGTTCAGCTTGACAGGCCGTACATTGGTAAAAGTCGCCGTGATGTCAAAGGCCCGTATGCTCTTTTAGTTGTGACAGATACCGGCTGCGGAATGGATGCGGAGGTTATGAGCAGGATTTATGAGCCCTTCTATACGACTAAAGAGATTGGCAAAGGGACAGGTTTGGGACTTTCCACAGTGTATGGAATAGTGAAACAGCATAATGGCCTGATTAACGTCTATAGTGAGCCAGAATTAGGTACATCTTTTAAGGTGTATTTTCCGTTAGCAAATATCAGAGCTGAGCGGTTGAAGGTAGTGGAAAAGGTAGAGGTAAGGGGCGGCGATGAGACAATCCTGGTAGTTGAGGATGACCCTGAGGTTAGAAAGATTGTGGTAGAGCTGCTGCACGATGCCGGCTATAAAACTATAGAGACAGAAGACGGAAAGGAGGCTGTGGAAACTTATAAAACACACAGCGGAGAGATTCATATGGTAATACTGGACGTTATAATGCCAAAGATGAACGGAGAACAAGCCTACGATGAGATGAAAGCTGTAAAACCGAGTGTAAAAGCATTGTTTATGAGCGGCTACACCTTTGATGTTTTGTCAGGCAGGGAGTTCACAACAGAGAATTTTGACTTTATATCAAAACCGTTATTGGCAGAGGAGTTCTTGTCAAAAGTCAGGGAGATTCTTGATAAGTAGGGACAGGCGTACATAAGTGAGATAGTGTTGTCCCTTTTGCCGGAATACTAATTTGCCGTTGCAGCGCTTTAGAATGTTGTTTGTTATTTCAATGCCAAGGCCTGTCCCCCTTAGTGAATTAACTGCAAGCTCATTTCTGATAAACACGTAAACAAAGCGGGCATCTGACGACACTCTTATATTAACAAAGCCGTTTGAGTATTTAACTGCATTGTCAATGAGATTATACAGGATGTCTCCGATGTCGTTGGAATTTGCCGATATAACAAGCGGTTTAACATTTAAATGAAAGACGGTGTTGGTGTCAGAGAGTGCAAAGAACTCTGTTGCTTCTAAGATACAGTCCATCAGATTGACATCCTCCTTTACAGTTTTCCCCTTTTCTCTGAGCATTTTAAAGGTGCGTTTTAAATCACCCTCTATTTTTTCGGTAGTTGAAGAGAGCCTTTGAACAGCTCCTTTTTCGCAGGGATTTTCCTTTAGAATCTCAATATTTATTTTCAGAATTGAGAGAAAATTCCCTATCTTGTGGTTAAAAGAAAGAAGGAGCAGGTTAAGAAACCTCCCGCTGTGTTCAATGTCCCGTACAAATCTGGCAATAATCAAATACGTGATAAGAATCAGGGAAAGAAACAGCGAGGACTCTATCCCCAGAACTATAATGGCAAAATCCCTTATTTTATCCTCAAAGTATGCTCTTTTGACGTAAAAGTACATCAGGTTTCCGTTTACGTTTTCCTCGGCCAACAATGTCAAAGACCTCTCCTCAGTAAGTGTTTTATGGGTTGCCACGATATACTCCGGCAGTCCGCAAGATGTATTTTGCTTGTACTGGCGTATTGTTACAGAGAGTTTGTCTAATAAGAGTTCCTCCAGAGTTTTTCTGAAATACGTTACGCTTACAAAATTCAAAATAGCAAACCAAACCACACTGGTAAGCATAAATACAATCAGAATCTTGGTACCGGTGTGAAGTTGCTTCATACCAAGCTGCATTCAATCGCCTAATACCGAGTTGCAATCTAAACTATAATTTAAAGAGGAGATTACGACGTCGCTACGCTCCTCGTAATGACATATAGGGAAGCTCATGTACAAGCCCCACGCCGTCATTGCGAACCCCCGCAGGGGGTGTGGCAATCTCCTCTTTTGAGCGCAACTTGGTATAACTTCGTTGGCATGCGTCAAAAGCTCCTCAACGTACTAAAAGTACGCCTGCGTCGCTTTCTCCTTGCCGCCTTGTTATGCTTCTGACTGCAACTTGGCACAATAAGCCAGCACATCAGCAACAAAAGAGTCGGTAAGCCTTGAAACCGCTAAATAGTGTCAATGACAGCAAATTCAGGCTCATGAAGGGGTAAAAGAATATCAGCCATAGCTTTAACCTTAAGCAATATGTCGTAGGAGTCATAGACATTAACGTGGGTTCCCGGCGGAATAACCTCCATGTCCATTCCTCTTATAGCAGGGGGTGGGTTGAAATTTTCCATTATACAGCAAAACCCCGTGATAACGGCCTTACCTACCGGGGTTTCAACCATAACGCTCATACCGCCCTCGGTGTGGGCCGGAGTGTGAATCATGGTAATACCTGGCAGTATTTCAGTGTCTTTGGTAAGCGGTTTAATCTGCCCGCTTTCCTCCACCTCAACAATATAATCCTCCATGTAGCGGAAATCGAGAGGGTGGGGTTCATGGACTCTCACAAGCTCTTTTTCGTGGACGTAGATGTCAGCGTTTACACATTTATCATCGTTTTCGCAGTGGTCGTTATGTAAGTGTGTATGCAGGATAATGTTTATATCGGAGGGGGAGAGGTTCCATTTTGCAAGCCCCTCTTCAAAAGTATAAATCCTGGCGCCAATAGCTTTCTGGCGTGCTTCGGAACGCCCGGGAGCAGCCTCACCAGTATCAACGACAATTCTCACACCCTCGCCCTCTATCAGCCAGCAGTATATTGGGATGTTATACATTTGTCCATAGCCGAACTGATAGGTCATCATGGTTTTATCAAACAACTTTGACCCCATAACGATTGGATGAATCTTATACTGTGCCATAGCTGAGCCTCCTTATTGTTTTCTATTTTTGATTATACCAATTTGGCTTTAAAAAAGTAATTTTAAAAAGATGAAAGACGTATGTACATGTTGACAAAAAAGCGAGAATATTTTAGTATTATTTATGAAAAGTGTTGTTGTGTCATCAAAGGGTCAGGTAGCGATTCCTAAGGCAATGAGGGCAGATTTGAACATAAATGAAGGAGATACTCTCTCTGTATCGGTAGAAAATGGGAAGTTGATCTTAGAGCCTGCGGTTAATATACCATTTTCCCTGAGTTGGTTTTGTAAACCGGAAATACAACAACGCATAGCCAGTGCTCATGAAAACTTCAAAACTGGTAATTATAGTCAATATACTATAGATGAGTTTATAGAAATACTTGAGAAAAAAATCGGCACAGATTGAAAAGCATTATCATAGTTGACGTAGAGCCAAATTTTTGGTCCGATTTTGAGAACCTTCCTAAAGAAATTAAAAAAAAATTTAAAAAGCAATTCAAGTTTCTTAAGGAAAATCCTCAACACCCATCTTTGAAGATTCATAAAATTCAGGGAACAGATTATTGGGAATTATACGTTGACAAATTCTATCGCTGTGTTTTTACTAAAGAAGGAAGCCTCTATAGGCTTTACTGTATAGGTACACATGACGTGCTCAATAAATTAGAGGGATTATAAAAGCTACCAGTTGAACTAAGACTGAGAGTTGATGAAAATCTTGATAATTTCGCTATGCTCAGTTGAAAGCTCTATAAATTCCATACCGATAAGAGAGTGGTCGTACTTGCGCTGAATGGTTCTTGACAGGGCGTGTATGTTTTCGAGAGTTCTGTTTAGGAGCCGGAAAGTTACATAGAAATCCTTATTGAATTGGAATTCCTTGTCAGTTGAGGTTTGAATTCTGATAAAACACCCTTTAAGGCTTATATTTAAAATTACGGCCTCATAAGTTGAAATAGTGGCAAGCTCCAGCACCTTTGCAGGAATAGTGACCTGCACTCTTAGTTGCTTGCGCTTTGCGACCTTTGGGCGTTTAAACGCACCGTATCCCCATAGCTGGAAGCGGTTTATCACAACTTTTACCTTTGATGGGGGAACTATGGTTTTTACGGCATATTCGTCCAGCGATGTATCTCTCTTAATTGCTACTGTCGGCACTGTGTTATTTTGCCTGAGGACTGTGTAGGCAATAGGAGCGTTGATTCTCTCCCCTCTTTGTGTGACAATAGCAGTTTCATTATTTGCCAGCTGCACGTAGGTGCCGGGAGGATAAATGCCAAGGTTTTTTATAAACACAGCAGAAATATCAGGATCCAGGCTGTCGTTTTTATTGAGGAACAGCTCCTTTAAAGCAACCGTAGGAAGCATTGGCTGGCGGTAATACCTGCCGGAAACTCTGGCACAATAGATGTCAGCCAGCGCCACTATTCTTGATACCTCAGCTATCGCCTTGTCTTTAAGCTTTGAGGGATAGCCGGTACCGTCAAGCATCTCATGGTGCTGAAGCACGGCTGTAAGCCACACGTCATCTGTAACGCCATGCCGTTTCAAGAGCTTAACACCCTCTAACGGGTGTTTGTTTATCTCCTCTTTCTGAAAGGGAGAGAGCGCCTCCTCCTGAAAGTGAAGTCTTTCCTGAAGTTCTACCATAGCTATATTCATAGTTAAAGCAGCACATATCAGAGATGTACGGCCCTCCTGACTCCAACCCATTTTCTTGGCAACTATTTCGCACACTATGGCTGTGTGAATGGGATGCTTGACCGTGTATCGGGACTCATGTTCAAGCATAATGGTTCCAAGGGCTAGGTCCTCATCAATAGAGCAGACATCCTGTACAATTTTGGCAGAATTGTGGATTTTCTTCTGAAGCTCTCTTTCTCTTTTTAGGTTTTCAAATAATCCATCTATTTTTATGTTTAAAAGGTCAAGGTTTTCAAACGGCAGGTCAGAGTCAACTATCTTCTCTATGTCAATGTCTTCGTCCTCTTCAAGTACAGCGTCATCTCCCTCTGGATCTATCACAAGTGCGCGGGAGATTTTGGCAACATCCTTTTCGGTCATGACATAACCGCGCCCAAGCATCAATTGGCCGTTTTCGTCATAAATCGGCTTCTCGAGGGGTTTACCTACCATAGACCCTGATATCCTGAGTACTCGCATCTTCATCGCTTCAACACCACCACCATGAAATATATCATTGATTGTGTGTTTTTATCAACAGGTATAATTTAGATAAAATTCGTTGCCGGCGGGAAAATTTCATCTTTGCAACTTCAAAGCATCCTGTGTTACCATACTGCAAGAATATGACGGAAATTAAAAATGAAGCCATTGCGGGGATTTTAAGAGAACTTTCAAAGTATCTTCAAGGTAAGGAAAATGCTTTAAAATTATCTCTGATATCTTTTTTTTCACGCGGACATCTTCTCATTGAAGACTTGCCGGGGCTTGGTAAAACAACACTGGCTATTGGCATAGCGCGGGCACTAGGGCTCACATTTGGCAGAATTCAGTGCACAAGCGACCTTCTGCCAACAGACATTACAGGCCTTTCTATTTTTAACAAGACTAAGGGTGAATTTGAATTTCGTAAGGGACCGATTTTCAGCAACATCGTTCTCGTTGATGAGATAAACAGGGCAACCCCCAAGACCCAAAGCGCTCTCCTTGAAGCTATGGGGGAAAAACAGGTAACTGTTGAGGAGACCACCTATAAGCTCTCCAGGCCTTTCTTTGTTATAGCCACCCAAAATCCCATCGAACACTACGGGACTTTCCCCCTGCCTGAGTCTCAACTGGACAGGTTTATGATGAAAATCGGTATCGGTTATCCGCACAGGGCAGCCGAGATGGATATCATGAGAGGAGGCAGCAGACGCGAGGAGTTGTATGCGTTAAAGCCGTTTTTAAACAGTGAGGAATGTACTAACATTCAGGACGCCATTCGTAAGAACGTTTATATATCAGAAAAAATCCTTGACTATTCAATAAACATAATAGAAGCAACACGAACCAGCAAACACCTTACAGCCGGAGTATCCACCCGCGGTGCACTGGCCTTAGCCAACACAGCCAGGTCACATGCCTTCTTTAACGGCAGAGATTACGTTATCCCTGAGGATATAAAAGCGCTGGCGGAGTTTACCATCCCACACAGGGTGCTCTTTAAGGAGGAGCTTGACACAGATAGCAAAAGGGAGATAATAAGATCGCTCTTAGAAAAAATTCCCACCCCTCTATAATAAAAGTTAATAAAGCCGGTACTATATATATCGTATTGTCAATACTTATCGGTGTTTCAGCCACCAACACGGGCAACAATCTCATATACCTTATAACTGCTGCGATTTTAAGTTTTATGGCCATCTCCGGAGCGTTTGGCAGAAAAAATATCTCTAAACTTCAGGCCGTGATTGAGTTTCCTGATGATTTGTATGCTAACATGGAGTTTCCACTGCGTGTAACGCTGATTAATCAAAAGACATATCTGCCTGCCTCCCTTGTAAGAGTCCGAGTCAGCGGTAACGAAATTCTGTTTCCATACGTTGCACCAAACGCTAAAGAGCAAAAAACCGTGCAGATGCAGTTTCCTCAAAGAGGCCTTACAACCATAGACTCCATAGAGGTTTCCTCGGTTTACCCCTTTAACCTGTTTACCAGATACCGTCAGTTAGAAACTAAAACCGATATAATAATATATCCGGAACCACTCAGGTGCAGCATCCCCGTGGTAAGTGAAAAAACAAGACTTTCCAAAGGTGAGAGTTCCTCAGACAGAGCAGGCTATGACTCAGAGCTAATCTCAGTACGGGATTACGTGGCTGGTGATCCTCTTAAATACGTTCACTGGAAAGCAACAGCACGCACAGGCAAACTTAAGACTAAAGAATTGTCCTCGCTGACGTTTCAGCCGATAGTGATTGATTTTGAAAATTTTCCGTCTGAGTCGGTAGAAACTAAAATTTCCGGTATAACTTACTTAATAGTTGAATTATCTAAAAAGAAAACACCCGTTGGACTTAAAACCAAAGGTAAGTTTTTTAAGCCGGATACCTCGCCTGCCACAAGACGCACCATACTCAGACACCTTGCCCTGATGCCCAAAACAGACTAATGACTTATAGCGTAAAAGTACCATTTTAGATATTTAGGAAGCCATTGTATAATCTTAAACCGTGACTGTCCCTTTTCTCTGTCTTTCCATGTGGTTGGAACCTCGGTGATTTTATATCCTGATGTGTAAGCCTTTGCTATTATTTCCAGCCCAATCTCAAACCCGCCGTCACTTTGTATTTCAAATGTATCAAGCATCGTACTCCGGTAAAGTTTAAAACTGTTTGTAGCATCATAGGTTGGAACACCGGCAAGCAGTTTAAGCGTAAGTCCTGCAGTTCGTGACATTGTTTTTTTTATTATGCCGCCACCTATTTGCTTTCCTCCTTTGCAATACCTGCTGCCGCAGACAAGATCAAACCCGGCATCCATCAAGCTGCACATTTTATCAACATCACCGTAGTCGTCAGACATGTCTGCCATCGTAACAAGTTTATAATCACCAATGGCAGTTTTTAATCCCCATTTGATTGCCTCACAGGCACCTTTTTGGGGGTTTTTCAAGAGCTCCACCGCTGCCCCGTTTTCCTTTAACGCTTTTACCACTGGCACCGTGTTATCATCGTCATTGTCATACACAATGTATATGACATGAGGGGTTTTAACCGTATTTTCTATCACCGAAATTGTAGCAGATATGTTTTCCGCTTCATTAAAAACAGGTATGATTATGGCAAGTTTATTCTTTATCATTTTGATAATTAATGTAACTTAAACTAAATTCCACCTATCTTTATCTGCTCGGCTATCCACGGGATTACCTCATCAAGCGATTCACTGAGAGTTGTTGTTGCCTCAAACCCTAAAATCCGCTTTGCCTTTTCAACATTTGGTACGCGCTTTTGTACATCGTACTGAAACGGTTTATCGGATACGTATCGAAATGGTTTGCCGGTGTTTATCTTATTCCAGATCATTTCAGACAATTCGATTACTGTGGTTGACTGAGCGGTGGATATGTTAAAGTCATCGTTAATGGATTTTTCATTTTCTATACACATGCGGATTCCTCTTGCCAGGTCTCCGGCATAGGTGTAGTGGCGGATTTGATTGCCACTGCCCAGTATGTGAAGCGGGTCTTGTCCCTTTAGTACCTTTTGCACAATGTCCGGGACAACGTGGCTCATGGCAAGTTTCACGTTACCGGAGAGAATCTCCCTCTCCACTTTTGCTCTCTTCTCTCCAATACCAACGGCGTTAAACGGCCTTATTATCGTATAGGGCAACCCGTATTGTTCGTGCGCACCCTTAGCGAAGTACTCACAGGCAAGTTTCTGAAACCCGTATGTGGAAAGAGGCGGAGGACATTTTAGCTGTTCTCCCTCAGGGGTTGGGTATGTGCTGGTGCTTTCAAAAACCATAGAGGATGAAAGAACATTTATCTTTTTCAACTTCTTGTTTTTAAATGCCCAGAGTGCCGCATCAAACGATGCCGCTGTGATTCTTTCGTTTTCAGCTATAAGGTCGTACGCCAGCTCATGAAACATTGATATGCCGCCAATGATTGCAGCAATTGCCGCCATCTGGTCACAATCCGATATTAACTCCTTAAGCAAATCCACATTTTTAACATCGCCCTCAACAAACCGGTACGATGGGTTAGTATCATAACTTTTTTCCACTTTGCCGTATTTAGAGAAGTTGTCAATTCCAACAACCTCATGCCCGCAATTAAGCAGCTCCTCAACCAGATAGCCGCCAACAAATCCGGCTGACCCCGTTACCAGTATCTTCATAATTAGAAATATCCCCCTTCACCAAAAAAATTCCATATATCCACCAGCACCTTTGATGTTTTGTCAATTTTGAGCCCCTTGTAGTTGCTGTGAGGAGCGCCAAGTATCAGAATATCAGATGCCTCAATACATTCATCTAACGATATAAGTCTGTCATCTCTGACATATGGGTCAGTGCAGAGCACCTCTTTTGCCTCAAACTCAAGGATTTTTTTAAGTTTATAAGAAAGTGACTCCCTCTCATCGTCTATATCCCCTTTAAAGGCCATTCCGATGATTCCCACCCGCTTTTCCTTAAGATTATACTTGTCTTTCAGGCGGCCAACGATGAAATTAGGCAGTCCCTCGTTAATGAGCATAGCGGCATGGCCAAGGAAAAACTTATTATTGCTGAAGGCGGCAAGCTGCATGGTGTCTTTAAAAAGGCACGGGCCTGCAGCAAATCCTGCTTTGGCAAACCCTGCCATCCTTGGGTAATGGTGTACTGCCGCATTATATACCTTATAGAAATCAACATCGTTTTGGGTAGCCACCTGATAAAACTGGTTTGAAATCGAAAAAAGAATATATCGCCATACGTTTGTAAAGAGTTTTGTTAATTCTGCTTCAAGAGGATTCAGCCGGATAATGTCTGTGGTGAGGGCGCTAAAAAATCCGCTTGCCTCATTAAATGATTTATCATCAAAGGCTCCTATTATCTGTGGCAGACTGCTTAGCTCCTCCATGGCTTTACCCTCTGCGATTCTTTCCGGACAGAAGGTCAGTGAGACGTGCTTGCCGTATGACTGTAAAAAATCCCGAATTCTTTCCGTAGTTCCCGGATACACGGTGCTTCTGAGTATAATGTGATGGGTGTCTGAGATATTATCCATAAGAGATAAAAACAGCTTTTTGAAAATTGTAAATTGAGGGTTCAAATGCTCATCCACCGGAGTGCCAATTACAATAACGACAAACTTACACAGACGGATATCGGCGTTATTATTTGAAATGAACAGAGTCTTGTTCAGCACCTCTTTGAGGGCACCCTCAGCACCTGATTCCATAAACGGCACCTTACCGCCAGAGACAGTTTTAATAGCCTCCGGGTTTATATCTATTAGCAGGACGCGTTTACCAGCTTTTGCCATAGTTATGCCCATAGGCAGCCCAATGTGCCCTAAGCCGCCAACTATGCAGAGATCGTACAACACTTCCACGTCAACGCCTCCTTGTTCAAATAATAATTTATGCTGTATCTCCGGACGTTGCAACTGTGCAACACGTATGCTAACAAAACAACTCAACTATGTCAATAAAAATCATATACCAAAATCCGCTGCACCTATAACTTAAACTTGTCTCGTAATTCTAATTTTAATTCAGAAGTATAACAAGGCGGCAAGGAGAAAGCGACGCAGGCGTACTTTTAGTACGTTGAGGAGCTTTTTGACGATGCCAACGAAGTTAGACGATTGAATTAGAATTAGGATAACACGTCAAAAACTACAATCAAACTGTCTTCATAAACCGGTTTACCAAACACGTCGGTATAAGTTTTAATCCACGGCGTAACATCTATATACTCTACGGGATATCCTGTCTCTTTTTGAAGATTTTTATGAAATACTACGTATTTTATTTTTGAGGGTAATGATTTATAAAGGCTTACATGATAAAAATGCCTGAAGGCAATTCCTTTTTTTAGAACTGGAAGCTCACCCGATCGTGTCCAAGCATAGAGGCCGCCAACAAACCCTATCATAACATATTGGCCATGTATGAACTGATAGTTAGTATAGTTAGTGTTACAGCTCCATTCATAGTACCATGGAACTTCTAAGATAGTTATGTTGCCTTTAGGTAGTGTTGCCAACTGATAATAAAACTTTGGAATTTTTTCGGGATGTAAACTGTACTCAGGGTTTGTATCGCCATAATAAGCCTGAAATTTAGGATGATTTGTCCAGTTATTAGGAAAGTAATAAATGTTTTTTAATGGATAAAAAAAAACAAACAAAGCAAAAACCGTAAAGGAAACCATATAAGAAAATATCCTGGATTTTGTGATATTTTTGATAAAATCGTAAAAAGCGATAAATCCTGCAGAAAGTAACAAGATAACAAAAGGTTGCAAAGACAGACAGTATCTGGCAAGTACCATTGGTATCGAAATATTGCTGGAATTGGAAAAAATACTGAAAACTAACTGCAAAACAAACAAAATAGACAGATAGAGCAGGAATTTTTTCGGAAATTTTACAATTGACAGTATTCCAGCAATTATTAACGGTAAAGCCAAATAAAGTATCCAATAATTATAAACCCCTATGAATAACTTAAATGTTTCATAAACAGTATCAAGCGATACCCTGTCATGCCCTAATTTCCCACTAAGATCACTCATTCCTACTACTACAGGTAACGATAACAATATGCCCAGAGCTGCTAACACAATAACAAACAATTTAATTATTTCTTTAACAGGGATGTCGTTTTTATATATCAATTTATCTCCTACCAAAATACACAATGGTGCAAACAAAACAGGCAAAACCGTAAGGTGAAAATACGGGCCAATAATGGCACAAACAATGTACGTCCATAACCATCGTTTGTCCCTGCCGCCGTGCAGCCACTTATAGAAAGCGATAAGACCTAAAAACGAAAAAAACACGACAATAACATAAGGCCTGGCATACCGGCTGTAGAAGATATGTATAGGAGATATTGCTAAAAAACAGGCAAAAACATTTCCAACCCTGCGGTTTATAAGATTGCGTACAACAAGAGGAAAAATAACAAGCGAGATAATGCCAAAAAACAACTCAGGAGTGCGCACTACCATTTCAGAAAGAAAAAAGTTTTCAGCCATAAATTTATAATATGCGGCAAGAGGAATGCAGTAGTCGCAGAATCCAAAATGAGAGAATATATGGTGGTAACTAAACGTAAAAATAGCATGAATTCCATGCCACTCATCATCGGCAATGATTTGCTCAGTTATCATGTATAAACGAAGGAAACATCCTGCAACAACAGGAAGTATTAAAACGTATTCTCGTTTTAAGAAAAAAACAATTCCGCTATTGGGTTTATCTATAGACATATTGCGACAATCTTATTAAAAGCCTCCGAAAAAACTATCATTAATGTACAGATCTGTCGAGGGCTCTGTACTGAATAGCCTCCGAGACGTGGTGGGCTTTTATTTCCGATGAGGCATCAAGGTCGGCAATTGTCCGTGAGAGTTTTATGATTCTTGAGTATGCTCTGGCGGAAAGCGCAAGGCGCTGCATGGCCATATCAAGAAGCTCTGTGGCAGAGTCGTTAAGGGTGCAGTATTTTTTTATTTGGCGGGTCTTCATTTGAGCGTTAGAAAATATCTTGTCGTGTGCAAACCGCTCTAACTGAATTTTTCTGGCCTCTGTTATGCGTTTTCTGATTTGATCTGATTTCTCACCCGAATAGTTAGACGATAAGTCCTTATACGGCACAGCCGGCACCTCGATGTGTATATCAAATCTGTCCAGAAGGGGGCCGGATATTCTTGCCCTGTACTTATGGATTTGCGGGGGAGAGCACGAACAGGGTTGGCGGGAGTCGCCAAATCTTCCGCATGGACAAGGATTCATAGAGGCTACAAGCATAAATCGGGCAGGTAGATTAATTGTGGAGGCTACGCGGGAGACGGTTATCTCGCCGTCTTCCATGGGTTGCCTGAGAGCCTCGATAACGTTTCTTTTAAACTCCGGCAGCTCATCCAAAAACAATACGCCGTGATGAGACAGTGAGACCTCACCGGGACGGGGAATGTGTCCGCCTCCAATCAGTGCGGCATCAGATATTGTGTGATGAGGGGAGCGAAACGGTCTAGTTGCTACAAGGGGTTGTTTATCTCTCAGAAGGCCTGCCACACTGTAGATTTGTGTTGCCTCAATTACCTCGGTAACTGTCATGGGGGGGAGGATTGATGGAATTCTGCGTGCCAGCATGGTTTTACCAGAGCCCGGAGGCCCCATCATTATGATGTTATGGCCGCCTGAGGCCGCTACCTCAAGCGCACGTTTGGCGTGTTCCTGACCCTTTACATCTTGAAAGTCTTCTTCATACAAAAATCCGCTATTATCCATTGCCGCCAAATCTACAGTTGGATAACTTGAAAGTTCCTGGCCATTTAAGAAATCAACAACACCGCTAAGACTCTTCATTCCATAGACCGACACACCGTCAACAATTGCCGCCTCTGGTGCATTTTCCGCAGGCAGAATTACCCCTTTATAGTTTAACTCCCTTGACTTAATTGAAACCGACAGACTCCCCTTTACGGGTTTTATGCTGCCATCAAGCGAAAGCTCTCCGGTCAGGATGTAATCATTTAATTTTTCTGCGGGGATGGCGCCCTCGGCTGCCATAATACCAATAGCAATAGCAAGATCAAACGAGGCGCCCTCTTTTTTCAGATCGGCGGGAGCAAGGTTAACCGTGATTCTCTTAAGCGGAAACGAAAATCCGATATTTTTAAGTGCCGCTCTCACCCGCTCCTTACTTTCTTTAACCGCCATATCGGGAAGCCCTACTATCGAAAAGACCGGAAAACCCTTTGACGCTATGTCTACCTCCACCTCCACAATATAGGCATCTATCCCTATCACCGTACTGCTGATTATCTTTGACAACATTGTGGCATAATTATATAGATAGTATGGCATAAATTTCAAGGGGTCTGAGACCCAAGGCAACAAAACATGGCTGTTTTGCTTTACTCTTCTTTATGTTATATTAACCTTTACAGATTCACCTTCTCTTACCATATTAAGTGTGTTCTCCCCTTAATCTTTTTTCAGCGATCCTCACATATTGCGGTTCTTTCTCGATTCCAATCCAGTTCCGGCCATATTTTTGAGCTACAACAGCAGTTGTTCCACTTCCCAAAAATGGGTCCAAGACAATATCATTCTCATTTGAGCTTGCTAAAATGATCCTTTTTAACATCTCTTCTGGTTTTTGCGTTGGATGCAAGGCTTTTCCGTCTTCGCCTCTTGCTCGTTCTTTGCCCTGAACCAACGGCATTTCCCATAAATCACGCATTTGCTTCTCTTCCCCATTTTTTTGTTTTTCCGGATTAATTGCCTTTATTTTTTCATAATTAAAAGTCCACCCGGAGCCTTTAACTGCCCAAACAACAAATTCAGTTGAATGGGTAAAGACACGTTTTGTCATATTTGGCATTGCGTTTGTCTTATACCATGTGATGATATTGTTTATCTTAAAATCGAGTTGTTTTAAAACAATTATTAATTCTGCTATATTGTGGTAACTACACGCAATATAAATTGACCCCGTTTCTTTCAAGACGCTATGACAGCCAGCAATCCATTTTCTGGTAAACTGCAAATAGTCGGGTGCTGTCATCTTGTCCCAGTGTTCATTGACCATGTACCAATCTCCTCCGGTTTTATTC
Source organism: Nitrospirota bacterium (assembly GCA_015233895.1). Lineage (NCBI taxonomy): Bacteria > Pseudomonadati > Nitrospirota > Nitrospirota bacterium. The sequence continues at coordinate 219,656 of JADFXG010000001.1, forward strand.
CCTTTCCATTTCAAAGCGTTACCGGAAAGGTTATAAGGCGGATCGGCAAAAATAAGATCAATTGAGTTTTCATCAATTTCATGATTTAAACATTTTATACAATCGTCATTGTAAATTATATTTTTTTTCATAACTAAAAAGTAAGGCTTTCCTGCCAGGACGTAATACTCTTTTGTACACTTTTTACCCACTCATTTGAATCTGACAAGACCTCCGACTTTTCTAAAATCTTATCATAGAGACGAAAAAGGTCATTATGTTTTAAAAGCTTTCCGTGTTTTTTTATCTCAACAAGTATTTTTAAAAGCTCAATGAAATTATTAATTGATAATGGAACAATTTTTTGTTTACGCCCCTCATATTCATATTTAATTGCAGTCCAAAAAGTATTTATTGTGTCTCTGTGCAGTTTTGGAGCAACGAATAAGCAATAAGTACTTTTATCAATATGTTTGTTCTCGAAATCTCTTAAATGACGCATTACCGGCTGTCCTTCATTGTACCACTGATTACGTCCTGTAAGCATTGTAACCTCACAAATAGCATTGTAGTTTTCATAAAAACATTCAATGTCCGGAATATTTGCAGGGGCAGTAAAAGTTGGCTCATTATCATCGCCCACGGGATAATTCGGTTTGATTTTCAATGCATCATTTAGCGCATTAAGTCCAAGCGATAGAAGTTTTTCTAATAAAATTGGCCTATCATCAGCCTTAAAGATATTTTCTAAATCGTTAATGCATATTTTTATTTGCTCAATTTCTTGTGTTTTTTGTTGGTTTTGTTTATCTTGTAGTTCCCTTCGGTAGTTTCGTAAATCACTAATAAATCTTTTTAAACCATCCTCCTCTAAATCCTTATAATTCAAAAACGACTTCGGTGTTATTCCTGTTTCCTTTTCGTACAACCTTATGTCGTCTATTAGCGTTACAGCAATTTCAATAAGTTTTTCAATAGTTTCCCATGGCAGTTTTGGTTTGGAAATGTTGGAAATATACTCTATATAATCCTTTTTTGAGATAAAAACTTTTGATTGTGCATTATCAAAATTAAGCAGGTTCTTAATTTCTATTGACCGTCGTGGCTCTAAATCAATATAAACACCACCTCCTCGGATGTAAATATAACGTGTCAAACGAAAATATCTAATTGCATTATCTCCATAATCTTTTAGGTTTTTTAAGAGTTTTTGAATTTTTATAGTATCTGTTGTCTGTAAAAATTCTTCTGCAAAAACATCTCTATATTTACTAAAAATAGTTTTTTGTTCCTGCCTTGTTTTACCTTTTAGTTTTTTTCTCAACGAAATAATTTTTTCGGAATACGAGTCTATGTCTTTATAATTAACAAGCGTTGGACAAAATAAAGAAAATTCCTCCTTACTAATTCCCTTTTCTTTTTCTGCTAAAATCCCTGATTTGTTATTTACTTTTTGAATAAGGTGAAGGATACCGATAAACGGTTTTATGTCGTATCCGTCTTTAAGGTTATAATCATCGCTATCAGGATTTGGTATTTGCCACTTTATAAAACTTCTAAAAAAAATCTCTCCAAGATCAAAGTCATCATTTAAAAATAGTTTGCCTAAACTTGTAATAAAAATTTTTTTATCTTTTAGTACAACAAATCCAAATTTCTTAAGCGGGTTTATAGACTGCCTGCCTCTCATTGCAGGATCTTCATAGTTTTTAGCAATAAAAATCTTTTCAGCCTCTTCAAAAGAAATTTTTCTGGTTGGATCATCAATCAAATCAATTTGTACTTGCGATAATCCATTATAAAATTGATTATTTCCAAAGCCGTATATTCTTTCTTTAATCAAAAGAATCTGGTATTTTCTTTGGTTTTCTAAATCCCATTTGCAATTTCCAAGTTGATTTAAAACGATCAAGAAATCTCTTAAGCGCTCAGGATTTCTCAGAGTTGTTGTTATTGACCATGTTTTTTTCATATTAATATTATTAGTTTACTTTACAATAAAAAATACGCTCTGCGTTACCATCGCCATTGCTCTTTCCAGTACTGAAGGCCTTGTAATCTCTTTCAAAAATTTCAACCTCCCCTTTATTTAACAATATTTGCAAAATATCATTATCACTCATTCTGGCATTTGAACGTCCATCTTTAGAATCGCCTGTATTATTATAAGAAAATAGAATATGTTTACAATTTGCATTTTTAATTAAGTCATCAAATGCTTGAATGGCATTTTTTAGACAATATGAACTTTTGATGTGTGAACGATCCATTTTTTTAGCTACACCCTCAACTGTTGGTTTTTTCCATTGCGCTACATTTTCTAATAAATGATACGCATCAGAATATTGACGAGAATTGTATGGCGGATCAATATAAAGAACATCGCAAGTAATTTGTCTAATCAAAATATTTGCATTCTCTTTATAAACCTCATTATTTCCATTATTTAGATAATCAATATCGGGGACTAATAACTTTATGGGTTGCAACATATCCAAATCTTTACGAAAAGCGTCATAATGTCCAACTGTATTTGCAACTTTATCTATAGCGTAAATTAAGGAACAGATAAGAATATTTTTTACTCCCTCTATTTTCTCTATTTTCTCTATCTCTTCGCGAATAGCCCCAATTTTTCTGGCATTTTCCAAAGAAAAATAATTATTTCCAAAGTGCTCTGAAAAATAATTGTCTTGTTCAACTTGTAAGTTGTTAAGATAATGTATCTTTTCTGCAATATCTCTGACATTTATTCTTGTGCCAAGAAATGCTCTTAGACACACGTAATTGCTATATAGAAAATCATTAGAAATAACTCTTATTTCTGGTTTATTAAATCTTTCGCCAACAACACCGGTGCCAGCAAAAATATCGCAAAATGACTTAATACTACTGCATTTTTCTATAACAATATCTTCAATAAAACCGAGTAATTTATATTTATTGCCTAAGTATCTTCTGTTGTGTAATTGGAAAGTATCTGCCTTAGCTTTAAGAAAGCGAAGATACGGTCTGTTAATTTTTTTTATGTTTGCATTATAAAGAGGCTTATCTATTTCCAATAGGTCAAACAAGGTAGTTTGAATCCCATCTGAAACATAATCAAGGCCGTTGTCTGAATCTTTTAAGTTTAAGTAAAAACTATAATGCTTGTTTTCAGAAATAATAATAAAATCAATTACAGGGACACCCATTATTTCTCCTGCTTGCACAATCCTTGTAACAATTCGCTGATCTTTTTCACTTGGTATGGAATTACCGGATGGGTGGTTATGGACTAAAATTATACTTGACGCATTTAATTCAGTTGCTGGATAAAAAATTTCTCTCGGATGGATTAGTGTTTTATCAAGTAAACCCACACTGACAATATCTTTTTTTATTAAAACATTTCTTGCATTGAGATAGAGGCAAATCAAATATTCCTTTTTTTTATCTCCTAAATCATAAGTCAAAGCATAAGCATCATTTGAGTTTCTGATAACAACGTCTCTGTCTTTATTCTCTTCATAGAATCTTTTCACCAAAGAAATTGCTGAAATAATTTGTAAAGCTTTAGCTTGCCCAATTCCTGAAATCTCTAATAAGTCATCAACAGTAATAGTTAGAAAATTCTTGCTAAATCTCCTAATAATATGTTCTGAAAGTTGCCTGACATTTTTACCTTTTATTCCACTGCCCAATATAATTGCTAAAAGATCGCTTTTAGAAAGTGCATCTGCACCTTTTTGTATAAATAGCTCTCTTGGGCGGTCAACCTTTGGAATATCTTTAATTTTCTGCATTTTTACTATCCTGTTTAAACTGTATTTTTATATTACAAATCCCCATTTCCATTATAACATAACTATCATGACCCGTCCATTGAGCTGTTCACTTCAACAAGCGGTTCAGATAGTCAAGTGCGCGATTTAAGGTGCCGGCTATATTGTTTTACAGAGCAGATGATTTTATAAACTATCTATATTTTAATGTCTTCTGTACAATCTGAATCTTCCTCTTGTTTTTTCATTATTGTTGCTTCCTGCCGTATTAAACCATAACAGTGGAGTTAACTTCATGAGCATTAAATATCTTTTGCGAAGGTGTAATAATTCTCAAACACTGGAAAAAATGAACCCTTTTGTCTATTGTTATACTTATGGCGGCCTGTAAAACCCCGTCTCTCCTAAAGTATGACAAGGCCAAAACTAGACAAAATGATTGAGATACTAAGCTGTTCTCTGTCATAGACCTTTATAGTCTTCATATTTGTATTGATGTTTTCTATACAATAGTGTATTGTAAAGGCATATAAGGAGGTGTCATATGGCACAGACAAAAGGGAAAGAAGCCGTATCAATCAACATACGAGCCAAAACGCAACAACGCGATCTTATAGACCAAGCTGCCGAACGGCTTGGCCGTAGCCGCTCAGATTTTATGCTTAGCGTTGCGTGCCGTGAAGCGGAGGACGTGCTGCTTGACCAGGCATTTTTCATGGTCAACGCTGGCACTTTCGCCGCGTTTCAGGCAATGCTTGATGAGCCACTACCGCCGACCGACAGGCTACGCCGATTACTAAAGACGAAAGCCCCTTGGGACAAATGACGACGTTTGTTCTAACACCCCCATTACCAATTTCAGCCGCTCATGTCCTTGATGGTTTTGAATGCGGAGAGCCGTCACTGGATGAATGGCTGAAAAAGCGGGCACTCAAAAACCATGCTTCAGGAGCCTCACGTTGCTTTGTTGTTTGCCACGGTGCGGATGTAATCGGTTATTATAGCTTGTCAGCAGGAGCAATCAGGCATGAATCAGTAACTAAGGCTATGCGGCACAATATGCCCGATCCATTGCCGGTGCTACTGCTTGGCCGGTTGGCGATTGACCAGCGTTATCATAATCAAGGACTTGGCCGCGCACTGTTACGCGATGCCATGATTAGAGCCGTCAACGTTTCCAGCGATGCGGGTATTTTTGCGCTCATGGTTCATGCGTTATCAGAACAAGCCAAACGTTTCTATCTATCACGCGGTTTTGTAGAGTCCCCGTTGCAACCTACGACCCTTATGATGACTTTGGCAACAGTGCGCTCTATTTTGGCCGAATCGGATTGACAGCGTATAACGCTTAAAACGATTGAAGGAGGCTCTAAATAGGATTTTTCACGTATCCGAAATGCACGGCTTCGGCGGTTCACGCTCGACCGGATAATTACGATTCTTGAAAAACTTTCAGTTAACGGTTAGGGACGACCCAGGGCAAACGCATTTCATTTTTTCTAAAAAATCTTTTTTATCGGGGAACTACATTTCCTATATCGGATATCGGGTATAATTCTAAACTTTCTTTAATAACTCAGACGTGATATACTACCCGTTGTATCATGAAGCTTAATCCTGTTGACAGCATTGTCTATGTTTTAATGAAGTTGTTAAAAAGATTCTTTGACAGCAGATTATGTGGTATTGAGTATTTTGAACCAACGTTAACCAGAAGGATTTTAATCATCTCCTCAACCGCTTTGGGTGACACGCTGCTTTCCACACCTGCAATAGCAGCCGTAAGAAGACGCTACCCTGAGGCAGCAATTTTTGCTCTTATTCATACAAATTACATGGAGCTCGTTGCCACTAACCCCCATATTGATGAGTTTATCCCATATTATGGCGGATACAAAAAATTTTTAGAAACCACATTACGTCTCCGTAAGCTCAAACCAGACACAGCATTTATACTGCATGGCAATGAACCGCAGGCAACCCCTTTGGCATATCTTGCCGGAGCAAGATTTATCTTTAAAATACCGATTCCGTCTCAGTACGGTTTTTTATTAAGTAATCACACAAACGGCTTTACTGACAGCCCGTGGCAACATCACGCCATATCGGTTCGGCTGAAGACCGCCTCATTTGCCGGTTGCAAAGAGGATGATCTTAAAATGGTGCTGCCAGTAAGCGCTCAAGACTCAGACACTGTAAAACATCTGTTTCACAAACTTGGATTTGAAAGCAGACATGTTTTAATAGGTCTTCAGCCGGGAGCCGCTCTTAGCTACAAAATGTGGCCACAGAGTAATTTCACCTCTCTTGGCAAAAAACTCGTTGAACTTATACCTGATGTCAGAATAGTAGTTACCGGCTCAAAAGCAGAAAGAGCACTGTGCACAAAAATTGCCACCGATATTGGCCAAAAAGCTGTGCCGGTTTGCGGAGAGCTTCCGTTAAGATTACTTGGAGCGCTTATTAAAGAGTTGACAGTCCTTATAACTAATGACACCGGCACAATGCACGTGGCAATAGCCGTTGGCACTAAAACCGTGTCCCTGTTTTGCCCGTCAAACCACTGGGGAGTAGGCAGAGCATATGATTTTCACCTTCATAAGGTAATCTACAAAGAGCGCCCATGTGACCCGTGCATTACAAAAAAATGTAAAAATCCCCACTGTATGGAGCAAATCAGCTTAGAGGATGTTTTTTCAGCCGTAAAGGAGCTTCTTGGCAAAGATAGCTATATATAATTTGACAACCACTACTAAAGCCGGAGGCGTAGAGACTTTCGTCTGGGGCATTGCACGCGGGCTTGCAACACTAGGACATGAAGTTCATATCTATGGCGGTAAGTCAAATGATAACTTTCCTGAAACTGATGGTGTTACGGTCTTCACATACCCATATCTTAACAGGGAGTTGATACCGTTTGTGGGGTCGCGTCTCAGGAAATTTATAGAGCGCCTTTCGTTTGCTTTTTTTGCCATTTCCCCTCTTATCAAACGCTCTTACGATATAATATACATACATAAGTCTTTTGATTTGCCGGCTGCCCTCTATATCCGCCTGAGGACTGGCGCAAGGGTGTTTTTCCATAGCCATGGGACAGAGTTTTTCCCTGGATTTGGTAGCCTTGTAAGACGGGTCGATAAGTTTTTTTCTTGTAGCCAGTTTAATGCCGCTTCAGTGGAAAAGAGAACTGGAATTAATCCCGTTGTTATTTATAATGGGGTAGATACGGATTTTTTTAAGCCCTCAGAGCCTGATGAAAATTTCGTAAAGCAATATTGTTCCCATGGTGAAAAGATTCTTATCACAGTTTGCAGACTGGTTGGATGGAAAGGAGTACAATATGCTATAGCGGCATTGCCGGAAATTTTAACTAAACACAGGGTTAAATATTTGATAATTGGAGACGGAGAGTTTAGAAAATCTTTGGAAAGAAAGGCTCAGGATCTAAAGGTTGACGGCGATGTTGTATTTTTAGGTAAAATAGCCAACAAAGATATGCCGCTGTACTATCATCTTGCCAGTGTTGCGGTGTATCCAAGTGTTGCCGATGAAACTTTTGGAATATCTATAGCAGAGGCTATGTCTTGTGGGGTGCCTGTTGTGGCAACTCGGGTTGGAGGAATTCCTGAGGTGCTCTCAGACGATGCCGGAGTGCTTATCCCTCCAAGAGATGAACATGCCCTCGGTAGCGCCGTTAACGCTCTGCTTTCTGACAGTTCATTAGCTGCTTCAACGGGAAAAAATGGCAGACAGCGGTGTCTGGATAATTTTAGCTGGAACACTGTCACAGACAGATTTGATAAGGAGGCACAAATCAGTGGTTAAGCGGGTAGTAATGGTATCACCGCCATTTCATTCTGTTCCTCCGCTTAAGGGAGCAGCCGTTGAGATGTGGATGTGTGAAGTCTCAAAGAGAATTTTATCGTTTGAACCGCATATAATTTCCATATCTGCCCCGTACTACCCGGACTATGAGTACAGGGATGGTGTATATCATCACAGAGTGCACTTTGGAACGCTATACAAACGGTTGTTTCAAAAACTGACCCGTTTCGATCCGTTTTCGTACTCTAAGCGTGTTTTAAAAATAATTCATAAACTAAATCCACAAATCGTTCATCTGCATAACTCTGTTAAGTGGTTTTTACCAGTGATAAAATCCCTCTATGGAACGGCAACTAAAACCGTGCTGCATCTTCAAAATGAGTACCCTGTGGAGAGTGCGCTCAGTGTTGACGCTTTTTGGGGCTGTAGCAGCTATCTGATGAACCATTACAACACTTCATTAATAGATGCAGGTACCAGTGAGTGTATTTATAACGGCGTGGATTTAGATAAGTACAGGTATTTTAAGGATGTTCCTGAGGACAGAGAATATGTACGGCGGCGGTTTAACATAAAATCAGATGATTTTGTCGTCTTATATGTAGGACGGGTATCAGCCGAAAAGGGTGTTGAGCACATACTGGAGGCGGCAGTTTCTTTTCGGGATAGCGAAAATGTAAAGTTTTTTATAGTAGGAGAGCTTTCTGAAGGGGATTTAAGCAGCAGCAGGGTAAGGTATGGTATTGAAATGTTAAAGGCAGCTGAAGCTTTGGGCGGAAAGGTGGGTTTTACAGGAGTATTTCCTCCGCAAAAGATGCACCTTCTGTATCTTTTGGGAGATGTGCTGGTGCTTCCTTCAAATTTTAATGATCCTTTTCCGTTTGTTGTGTTAGAGGCTATGGCAACTGGTTTACCGGTAATTGTGCGAAAAAAGGGCGGTGTCCTGGATTATATCAAAGATAAAGAAAACGGTCTGTTCATTGATGAAACTAACATAAGCGGAAGTATTTCAAAAATTATAGGGGATCTTATTAAAGACAGTGGGTTACGAGAGCGCATAGGACTCAGCGGGCGCAAGACCGCAGAGGAGCGTTTCAGTTGGCAGCGCATATCGAGAGATTGTGAAGATGGGTATCAGAGACTTTTTGAATAAAGGAGGAATTAGAAGTCAATATGGGAAACAGATATGAAGAGGCACAGGTGGATGTGCGCACACTGGTTGGGGAGATTGTGGCAGAGTTTATGCCGGAGCTTATAAACACAAGGATAAAGGTGCTTTTTGACCTTAAAAAGAGAATGAGCCGTGGCTCACTGGTAATCAGCAGACTTCAGAAATGCAGCGACCTGCTCAGATTTCTCACCAAAGACGAGGCCGGAGGCGGCGAGGGCTATGATTTTATATTGTACCTTGATAAAGTAACCATAAACGCTGTTGACAGAGACGATAAGATTAGAATCATACGGCATCAGTTGCGCCACATTGAGATGGACATTGAAAACCCTGAAAATCCCTACAAAATGGTGCACCCTGATGTGAGGGATTTTTTTATAGAGCTGGAACTTAACAAACACGACATTCGATGGGCAGAAAGGGTTTCTGAGGTGGCAGCCTCCCTTTATGAGGCTAAAACTGAGGCAGAGGCAAAACTCTGATGTTAGACAGCCTCCGACAAATGTCTGATAGTAATAGTTTCGTAAAAGATGAGATTACCACGTCGCTGCCGCTCCTCGTAATGACGGAGAAGGGAATGCCGCATCTGTTCACTATCAGGGACAACACGCACAGCCCCCAGCCGTCATTGCGAGCGCAGCGTCGCAATCTCAGCCTTTAAGGTAAAAGTCGACAGTGAAAGATGTTCAGGAGGGAATAAAGCTGCAATTTATTTGAATTTGCGGCGATTTTAGGTAACAGTGAAATTAGATAGAAAAGCAAAACACGTCCTTGCTGTGGCTGGCGGCAAAGGAGGCGTAGGCAAAAGCATATTTTCCATTACACTTGCCACGTTGCTCTCTGGTATGGATAACTCCGTATGTCTTGTAGATTTAGACCTTGGAGGGGCCAATCTTCACACATACATGGGCGTTATGGGTAAAACTATGTCATTAGCCCATTTCATTCAGAAAAAAGTAAAAACCCTTCAGGATGTTGTAACAGAGACACGTGTTAAAAATCTGACTCTGATAAGCGGCGTACATTATTTGCCTTCAATGTCAAACCCGGCTTCAACAATTAAGGCAAAGCTGCTTAAACACATACGAGCGCTTGATGTGGACTTTGTGATAATAGACCTGGGTGCCGGTATGGATTTAAGCACGATGGATTTTTTTATAAATTCCGATAAAGGATTTATAGTTACAGTGCCTGAGCCCGGGGCTGTTATGAATGCCTACAGGTTTATAAAGGGATCGCTTTACAGGAAACTTCGCGGGGTGTTTAAAAACCATGCCGAGTTAGGGCCCGTTATTGAGACAATGTCAGAGACGTCAACCTATGATGATTCCCTTATGCTTAACTGGTTTATAGAGAAAGTGCTGAACACTGACCCAGAGGTGTATCCTCTTGTTATGGAGGTAAGTGAGAGTTTTGATCCATTTTTGGTTTTAAACAGGATAGGGCAGCAGGAGTCCAGCCGCTTAGTGACAAGTCTGATAAACCACTGTTTTACAAAGTACGGGGTTAAATTAAACTACGTGGGAAATATTCCTGATGTAAGGGAAATAAGCGGCTATCTGCTTGATATTCCATCTTTTTTGCAAGCAAAATCGGGAGCGGCTTTCACATCAGCGGTTAAAAGCATAGTGAGAACATTTCTCCTTAGTTTCCATGACTCAAAAGTTATAACAGAGCGTCTTCAAATGAAATCAGAGTACAACGACAGCGAAATAGAGGAATTATCTTGCATAATAGACAAGTTGAGCTCAGATTTTTTTATTGGCTCAAGCAAAAAACTCTGGAAATTAAGGTTATTTTTTAAACCTCTTGACGTTGTTCGCTATTTAATCAGCAAGGGTGTTAAAGAGGAAATTTTCTTTGAGGTAAAGCATGGTGCTTTTTTTAGAAGTGCGGACATGAAAGAAACACCAAAATAATGATTATCAAGCAAGTTAAAGTAACATTTATAGCTGTCATTTCAAGGGGTTAGCAACCCAATGCAGAGCTGCATACAGTCCTTAATAAAAAAAAGCATTAAAACGCTGAATTTCCTCCTTAGCAGAATAAAGGGAAAAAAGAATTACAAAAATTTTTTAATAAAAAAATTCCCTTGACATTCGTACTTTTTTTCTGTTATAACAGCTTTAGTTATGTTTGCTGTAAATTTTTTTAAACATGTTTAAATAAATTTTATATCTACTTGACAAAGCGTGGTTGATAAGGTAATATACGGAGATGAAAATTTATATGTATTTTATGATGACGTTGGAGGGATATAGGCTATGGTTAGTTTGGGAAGGTCTGGACAGTCGTAGCTTTGTGTTTGAAGAAAGCCAAAAAAGGAGAGCATGATAATTTATTTTTCAAGGCTCTTGACAAAAGATAAGCGTTTAGGTTACAGTTCTGCATAGTGGAACTGGATAAGATCTGATGTATAGATTATGGTTAGAGGAAAATATATGATAAGAAAGGGGGTGCAAGGGTCCAGATTAAATTAAAGCCTGCGTAGCAGGATAATTTGTAACTTAGTTGTTAGGGAAAATTAAAAGTTAAGGAGGCATTCTAATGAAGAGAAGTTTAGTTTATGTTTTGTTGTTGGCACTGGTTTTAACAGGTATGGGCATATATGGTGCAGGCAAGGTTGATGCCGGTTCATATGTAAGGTTCATAATACCCTACCTCCACACCAACACCAACAATGCAGTTTATTGTGTAGTTTCAAACATGGGTGGCACGTGGGATAACATATCAAGGACAGTCATGCAGGTAGGTTCCAACACATCAGCGAACTCATCTACCGGACTCATACTCCCAGATGATGCATCTGCATACACTCTCATGACCTACAGAAGCTCACAGCAGTTTACGTTTAGTGGTCAGTACGTTTACATAGGAACCGCAAACACCGAGATCTTTGACCTTACCGGCAGCACCTCAACTAACTCAGCATTGGGTGCATACAGCGCAAAGTTAACCTTCGTAGCAGCTAGTACTGGTGCAAATCCTTGGAACGCATTCTCAACTAACTATTCAAACTTAGACTGTAAGAAGATGTCTATGTCATGTTTCCAGGGCACTACCTCACCAAAACGTAACTTAGTTGGTTATACCTGTGAGGCTGGTACTTATGACGGTACTACTTACAGAGTTTACAAATCAATATCCATTACGTCAGCTGGTTCTACAAGTGGTAATACAAATGGCAGTAACTCAGGACTCCAGTGGATACCAGGCAATATGGATGTTACAGGCAACAATACGACATCAGGTACAGACAACTCAACAGACTTAGCATACTAATTTAAGTCTAATAAACAACCAATTAAGGGGGCAGCTCAGCTGCCTCCTTTTTTTTATTCCGTCATTGCGAACCCCCGTCGACACCCTGCCGTCATTGCGAGCGCAGCGTCGCAATCTTTACTTTCAATCAATATCAAAACAGCTGAGATTGTTACGTCGCTATCGCTCCTCACAATGACGGAAGAGGAAATGCCTCAGCAATGGCTATGCGCCATCATTGCAAGCGCAGGATACACACCACCGTCATTGCGAACCCCCAAAGGGGGTGTGGCAATCTAAGCTTTTAAAATTATAAAGGTAATCTTCTATCCTTGGAATTAAGCACTTACATTGATTTAACTCATATTATTTTAATAAAATAGTAATAAGAAAAGATCATTTAAACCTTTAAAACTTAACTATATAGAAAGACATTTTTATGTATACATTATGACGAATAAAAACAATACTGTTCTATACACTGGAGTTACAAACGACCTGAAAAGAAGAGGCTACGAACATAAAAATAAAATGATAGATGGCTTTACAAGCAAATACAACATTTCTAAACTAGTATATTGTGAGCTATTTGAAACAGTAGGAAGTGCAATCACAAGAGAAAAGCAAATAAAAAAATTTTCAAGGCAAAAAAAGGTGAACCTCATAAACGAAAGCAATCCAGAATGGAACGACCTGTATGTGGATTTGTAAATAACTATATGATATTATAGCAATGTGCATAATTCCGTTCATTATTTTAGAAGGCTGAGATTACTACGTCTATAACGCTCCTCGTAATGACGGAAGAGGAAAACAGCTGAGATTAACACGTTGCTATCGCTCCTCATAATTACGGAGAAAGAGAACAGTGAATTATTTAACTAAAAAAAACAGGTTTAGCACGTGCTGCAATTATGCGAGGAGCAGCCGCTACAACCTTTACCACCACCTGTATCACCTTGTGATGACGATTTGTTGCTGCCACCCATTCCAAAAAGTGACATTTTCTTTCTAACGTCTTTGTTTTCACATTTTGGACACTTTACTACTGTGGTACTAAACACAATTAGTTCAAAATCTTCATTACATTTTTCACAGTTGTATTCATAAATTGGCATATTCTTTAAACACCTCCATCTCTCAAGCAAAGTTCATGACGTTGCGTACTATTTCCATAGTTTCTGAGGCCGCCTTTTGTGCCTTAATATTGCCGGCTTCTATTATACCGGATAGTTTTAAGGGAGCGCTTTCAAGCTCTCTCCGCTTTTCCCATATTGGCTCCATAACCTTAAATATATTTTGCAATAAAATACTCTTACAGTCAAGACAACCAAATGACGCAGCACGGCAGCTATCTGCAACCAAAGTTTGTTCCTCTTTTGTCGAGAAAACCTTGTGGAGAGCGTATACAGGAGATTGCTCGGGGTCTCCCTTATCAGTTTTTCTCTTTCTGGCAGGGTCTGTCATCATGGTCTTAATTTTCTTTTCAACCACCTCGCGAGAGTCAGAAAGATATACCGCATTGTCATAACTTTTTGACATTTTTCTACCATCGACTCCAACCACCTTTGGAAACTCCGTCAGAAGCGGTTCAGGCTCGACCATTACCGTTGTGTTGTATAGAAAATTAAACCTTCGGGCAATTTCCCTTGCAAACTCAAGATGCGGAACCTGATCTACCCCTACAGGGACATGCTTAGCTCTGTAAATTAAAATGTCAGCAGCCTGAAGCACAGGATACCCTAAAAACCCATAAGTGTTTAAATCTTTGTCATGTATCTCGTTTTGCTTTTCCTTATACGTGGGAACGCGTTCAAGCCAACCCAAAGGAGTCATCATACTAAGTAAGAGATGCAGTTCGGCATGTTCTATAACCTTAGATTGCAAAAACACCGTACACTTATTGGGGTCAAGGCCTGCGGCTATAAAGTTAATCAGCAAATCCTGAGAGTAGTTTTTTATGAGGGCAGGCTGAGAATAATTTGAAGTCAATGCGTGCCAATCTGCAACACAGTAGTAGCAGTCATAGACATCCTGAAGTTTTACCCAATTTTTAAGAGCGCCTACATAATTTCCTATATGCAAAAGGCCGCTCGGCTGCATGCCGCTTAAAACCCGTTCTTTCACAGAAACCTCCCGAGCTGTTCTACAAAAATCTGTACTAAAAGTTGAATTAAAATCTGAATAGGCGTAATTAAAAAACCAAGAACCCCAAGAAACCACAATCCAAGTATGATAAAAGTGCCGTAAGGCTCAAGCCTTGCAACCTGATAAGCGTACCTGTAAGGAAGCATACTGACCAGCACCCGTCCACCGTCAAGAGGTGGAATGGGAATCAGGTTAAAGGCAGCTATAAATATATTAAAACTCAAACTATAACTCAGCATGTGCGAAATGGGAACCAATACCTTTGCCGCCAAAAATTCGTCCTGAGTGGAGTTGTACACGCTGCGCACAATTGCAAATAAAAAAACACTGATTATAGACAAAATGATATTCATAACAGGCCCGGCAAGCGCCACTAAAGCCATATCTCTGCGAGGGTTTCTAAGATTTCCGAAATTAACCGGGACGGGCTTTGCAGAGCCAAAGATAAAGGCGCCGTTTGAGCCAATAAAAAGCAATATCGGTACAATCACAGTTCCCATAAGATCAATATGAGCAATGGGATTTAGGGTCAACCTGCCCATTTCTTTTGCCGTAGAGTCGCCTAGCTTGTAGGCGATAAGGCCGTGAGCCGCTTCATGAAAAGTTATGGCCACAACTATCGGTATGGCGGCTATCGTTAGTGTCCTCAGTATCTCAATAGGATCCACAGAGCGCCTTTCCCTTAGCTTACAACTGTCACAGCGGACTCAGTATATGGTCAATAACCGAGCGTGCCGCCACTATAGGATCTATTATGGCGCTGTCCATGTCGCCGCCCTCTCGTTTATTTGACAGGAAATTGATTCTGTCTTGCATTCTGTTTCGCAGATACGCAAGATATTTCTCATCACGAGTAGGCTTGTACTTCTTGTCGAAATCCTGGCCAAACAGTTCTTTACCATTTTTAGGTACAGCAAGCCCTGGAAACGCTTTCCAGTCTCTCCATTCTATAGTTGCGCGCATTAGCTCTGTAACAATAGATAACGACAGGTTTTTAGGTATATCTATTAAACTCCCTGCTAACCCAAAAGCATACGTGTTCATGATGTAGCACTCAGTACCGGTTTGGAAAAGCTTATAGAACTGCTGACAGTCCCAAATAAGAGGAAACACTCTGAAGGGATTGGCAAACGGCTCTATAACAAGCTTCTCAAGTTCTTTGGGGTCGACATTTTCCACCCCTTTTGCCCTCATAGTGCTTAGGGAGGCGCCCATTGCAACGGCAAGCCAATTATTCTTAATCTTAGTTATCGGAGGCAGACTGGGGTCTTTCTGAAGCCATATCACTTTACCAGGGCGCTCACAGTGGTCGGTATAGTTGAACATATCACGGCTCTTAATACACCTGCCATTATTGTTTCTTGCATCTTCACATACAATTTTGACCTGTCCGTCCGGCTGTTTTGTTATTGCCACATTTTGTGCCGAATAGAAATACTTAATCACCGGGTCGTTGTATTTAACTGCATCGGTTTTATCAAACAAACTTGGCTCAATAGCTACCGAGAAATTACTTTCAAGGTCAATTAAAAAAGCGTCGTCATGTATTACCGTTACAACCTCATCTGAGCGAAGTGTTCCTTCATGATCATGGCTGTTGGTTATTGAAGACTTGCCGGAACCGGACAGTCCAAATACAGCGATAGGGGTACTGTTACCGATTTTTTTAATTCCCCCGTGACACGCCACCATGTTGTGCCTTACTCCTATAGTCCAGGCAAGGGTGAGCGTAGCCTTTTTTCGTTCGCCAAAGTATCTTAGGCCAAGGATAGCAATACAGTTTTGCATCTCATCCACTATGATAAGACCATCGGGGAAATCCGGATTGCTCCAGTCCTGATCTGCGAGCACCATAATGTCCGGCTCATCAAGCACCCTTGATTTAGCATACGTATCTGTCCATGGTTTCAACCACGGAGTAAAGTTAAAAGCCCAGTCAAGCATGTTTTTAGCATCTGTTTGAGGGCTTATCAGGTAGGCTTTCATCATAAAATCCGGGTGCACTCCCACTATTCCTTCAAGAACAAAAGATGGTTTTTTGTTAAAATTATATATGGCTTCTCTTAATATCGCAAGATACGTATCCTTATCTTTACCCATTTCACGGACGAGTCTTCTTGCTTTTGCCGTACGCCCGACAATACGTCCATCATTTGACACCAACACTTTGGCATCAGATGGAAGTCCGTACATTTCAGGTTTATACATGGGTTCTGTAGTTACTACAACCTCTGGTTGCCTTATTGCGTACTCGTAAAGTTCATTTAAATTCGTGTTTTTAACTGAGTTAGCATACATGGCGCTCTCAATTATAGCTCTCCACGGTGAGCCGGGTAATTTATGTGCACTAGCCATTATTTCAAACTCCTTTTTACAAATTCATATTTTAACAGTATGCATTGTTAATATACCATCGTTAGTATTATCTTTAACTGCCTGGGGTCGCTGACCCCTTAACTGCCAGGTTGACCCCTTAACTGCCAGGTTGACCCCTTAACTGCCAGGTTGACCCCTTAACTGCCAGGTTGACCCCTTACTTATTCTCTACCATCTCCCATATACCGCACGGACACACTCCGGCACAAAACCCGCATCCTATGCAGATGTTGTCATCTGAAACGTACTCATAGCCGCCACCCTCCGGGGTTACCCGGCTTATGGCTCCCACATAGCACGTTGCCTCACACATGTGGCAGTCCCTGCATACCGCACAAGACATACACTTGTGTCCCTCCGTTTTAGTTGAAAACTGGGCGTCTCTGCATATCTCGTAATAGACATCCTTTATCTTTTGATATGGGATAGGCAGCACTGGGGCCGGTCTGTAGTAGGCTCCGCCGGTAAGAAGTGTGTGCACGGCAAGGGCTGTGACTCTGCCCTGGCCTATGGCGTGCGTTGCAAGTCCCTGTTGTTTGACATCTCCTATGGCAAAGACCTTAGCATCAGATGTATGCCCGGCTTCATCTGCCTCAATAGAACAGCCCTTATTTGTATGAACACTCGGAGGGAGAAAATCAGTTACCGGAATGTCGCCTATTGAGTATATTACGACATCAGCATCTATCATTGAACCGTCAGTAAAATAGACCTTATTTTCCTCTTTCACAAATTTATCTGTAAACTTAGGCCATACAACCTTAGTGCCGAGGGATTGTGCAATTTCAAGCTCTTTTCCAAACGCGGCAGGTTTTTGCACATCGACTGCCGTAACCTCTTTGGCACCTGTGTGCCAGGCCTGTGCAGCAACGTCCATCGCAACGTTTCCGGCTCCTATTATGAGTACCCGTTTACCGGTTAGATCATGCTTTTTACCAGTGTTCATACTACGCAGAAAATCATAAGCGCTTATCGCTGATTCAATGCCAGGGATGGCGGGTTTTCTTGGTTTATGCGCTCCAACAGCCACTATTACTATGTCGTGATTTGCATATATTTCATTAAATTTAGCTGAATCTATGGCAGCTTTATAGTGAATTTCTATCCCAGTCTCTTTTATCCTTTTAAGCTCATGTTGAAGCACGTCCTGAGGCAGCCGTTCTTTTGGAATAGACAACCCAAGCTTTCCGCCTACCTCATCAGCCTCCTCATAGAGTTCCACAGTATGGCCTTTAAGCGCCAGTTGCCATGCAGCAGAAAGTCCTGCCGCGCCTCCTCCGATTACTGCAACTTTTTTACCGGTAGGCGGCTCCTTCTTTGGAGCTTTAACGTTCAGGCTTGCTTTACCAAGCCCTTTAATATCAAGCGGCTTATCCAGTTGGCCCCTTGTGCAGGCATCCATACAGAGGTTAGGGCAGATTTCACCGCACACTGTTGCCGGAAACGGAGAGTACTGAAGAATAAGCTCCAGTGCCTCTTCAAGCCTGTCCTCTCTGATGAGAGCCGCTCTTTTTTGAGTTGGAATACCGCTTGGGCAGTTTCCCTGACACGGAGGAGCGTACTTTTTATTGCTCCACAGCGGCTTATATCTTCTGTCACTGCCTGTGGTTATATAAGGAATAGGAGTCAGGGGATGGTTTACGTACTCGGCAAATATGCCGCCTTTCCCAACCTCTTTTTCCCAAAAGTTTGCTTTAAAGTCACTGATTGCCATTTTAAAGGTGCTCTTTTTAGAACGCTCTGCGGCTGTGTATGGAATCAGCTTTTTCCATGCACCTCTGTCTGATGTTAACTCATCAAAATAACCTGATCTGTCTATCGCCTCAAGGTAGTTCTTCATCTTTGGAGTTAGCCAATCCCAGTCAGCATCGGTCAGGTCAAGGAGTTTAACATCCCCCTCGCTGTAGCCGCTTATGGCCCCTCTGAAATAGACAACTCCTCCGACCATTCCAACACATGGTCTGTAACCAAGAACGCTGAGCGGGTTTTTTGGGTTTACGCCACATACGACTGCAATTCCTCCGGCTTTAAATTCTGCAAATGTATCGCCAACATCTCTAAAATACCATGACTCCGGTGGAGGCTGCTTAGGATTATGCTTAGTCATGGTGTCGCAGCGGGCACCACCGCTACCCTGTACATATAAAACCCCTTGTGCGGCAGCATTGTGAGCGCCATTAGTGACATCACCCAAAACTGTGATTTTTGCTCCGCAGTTAAGCCATCCCACATCGTCTGATGCGCTACCGTGTACAACAATTTCTGTGCCAAACATTCCCATGCTGCCCAGCCGCTGGCCTGGTGAGCCCTTAACTGTAAAGCGGACTGTTTCACCGCGCGGCCATATACGCCCGCCTATTCCGTGTTGCCCATCGGCGGTAATGGTTAAATCTCTGACGCCCTCTTCAATATGCTCCTGTATGGTCTCTTCAAGCACTCTTGATGGCACCCTGTTGGCATCTGCCTTACCCTCTATCGTTATCTTTTTACTCATAATCTTTTCCATCCAGTCTCGTTATTGATTCCCTAACAGACATAGCTAATACCAAGCCTTTCTGCAATAGCCGGATCATCGGCACTGATTGCATCAGACATCCCAATGGGAAGCTCTGTGCTTCTGCCAAGCGGCGCAAATATCTTCTTTAATTCCACATCGAGCGACTTATAAATTTCTACAACCCGCTCAGCGACTTTTTCCGAATCCAGCCGCCTGTAGAGTTTTGGATCCTGAGTGGTAATTCCTCGCGGACACCGTCCGAGGTTGCAAACATTACAGCGGTTATTTTCGTCTCCAAGGCAGCCCGCCGCCCCCTGCATCATGTATTTACCAATGGATACGGCCGAGGCGCCAAGCATGATGAGCGCCGCAGCGTTTGCCGCCAGATTGCCCTTTTTCCCGACGCCGCCTGCTGCTATAAGCGGGATTTCATTTTGTTTTCCGGCTTTAACCAGATCAAGATAGCAGTCCCTGATGTTTGAAGCTATGGGATGTCCCATCTTATCCATTGACACGTTATAAGCAGCTCCCGTACCGCCATCCTCGCCGTCAATAGAAAGCGCAGCAGCATAGGGGTTCCGCACAAGGTTATTAAGCACGGCTTTTGCCGTCTTTGAGCCAGATATCTTAGGATACACTGGCACTCTGAAACCCCACGCCATGTACATGGACTGAATCATCTTAGCGACAGCCTCTTCAATAGAGTACTTTGTCTGGTGTGTGGGAGGGGATGGAAGATCAACCCCGGTTGGAACTCCCCTGATTTCCGATATCAGCTTTAATACCTTGTGTGCCATAAGAAGGCCGCCGTCACCGGGCTTTGCCCCCTGACCGTACTTTATCTCTATAGCGCAGGGGTCTTCTACCATGTGAGGAAGTGCCCTGATAATTTCGTCCCACCCAAAATACCCAGAGGCTATCTGAGGTATGAAATACTTAATGAATCTCGATTTTAATAGCCTAAGCGGCATTCCTCCCTCGCCTGAGCACATAACCACCGGCATTTTCTCGACCTCGTTTAGGTACGTAATGCCCATAGCCAGTCCCTCCCACATTGTAGGAGACAGAGCGCCAACCGACATACTGCCTATCATGACAGGGTATATCTCTCTTACGGGCGGTATGAATTTTGTGGAGTTTTTATCCATCGCTAATCTGTCATCATCGGCGGCAATAATCGGCAGTTCATCGGGGGGCAGTATGCGCCCAAGATAGGTGCGGATTCTAAACTCGTGCCGTCCGGCGTCAAGAGCCGGGTCAGTGAGCATTGAAATTCTCGTAAATTTTAGTCTATCCAAAGTGGAGACAAGTGGGTCGTTACGGCGCCCGCCGCGTGTGTATGGGTGGCCGCCCGTGTTTTTATGAGTTAAAAATTTGTGTGCGGGATTAAACTCCGGCTCTATTGCCTCATTAGGGCATACCAAAGAGCAGGTGGCACACCCTGTGCAGTAGTTTGCAATATTTGTTGATTGTTTTACTACGGTTTCGACACTCCTCTCCACTTTTGGATTTGGCACAGGGCCAAATGATCCAACCGTACGTTTAGCTTTAACTGAAGGGAAAATCGAAAGCATCGGGCACACTGCCGTGCACCGCCCGCAGCGCTTACACCTGTCATCCCGCCATCTTATTATATAAGGGAAATCCTTAAGTGTTAGTTCATGGTTTTGGTCCAACCTTGCAGCTGGTTCCATACTCTTACCTCCTTTGCCTGCGGGGAGACGATAACCATATCGTATCTCATGGGGTAAATATCCGTGGATGGGTCTCTTTCAGAAATAGCGCTGTTAAGTCCGCACTGCTCGGAGACGAGAGCATATTTGCCCGGAACTCCGCCCACAACCCCAGGCCGCAGCTTTTTAGCATCCTGCACCATAAAACACGAGCCATCCGGCGTAAATCCTATCACACAATTTGGGCCGTCTATGCAGAGAAACCTGAGACACATTTTCATATACATTACAAAATCCTTATCCGGCCTGCCTTCTATCTCCTCTTTCTTAAGAGGCGTGATAACGTCCTTGTAGTATTTTAGCGGATAGCCGAGCACTTTGTTGGTGTAGTGCAGTATGTGAGTAAAGACTTCACTATCGCTGTTATAGCCAATATAGCCCGGAAACCCACGGCTTGTAAGGTACTCACGGATAGGGACGAAGGCAGTGTTTTCGCCGTTTGTCATAGAACCATAGCCCTGAATAAAAAACGGATGGCAAGCATATAGGTTTATGGCATAATTAGTGTTTTGTCTGCCCTGAGCGAGTATTATCTTTGCCTTAAGCGATGAGTGGTCAAGACCAAAGAATTCACTTAATTGTAACGGGTCACCAACCTCTTTAAGAGTAAGGATGTCCGGGTAGAAGGAAAACACTATGATGGATTCATCCTCTTGCCCCATAGCTCTGAGTTTAAGACGAGTGTCAAGAAGCAGCGTTTCTTTTTCAGTTATGGATTTATCCTGAAACTCATCAGGATAGTCATAAACGTTAGCAAAGTAACAATCCCTTAGCTTAACTCCGGTTACGGGTTTGATTTTCGGATGCCATGAGTGGACAGACTTAAAACCAGCCGCAGACATGAAGTTATCAAGCTCCTTCATACCACTTTTAGAGCATATTCCGGAGAGAATGGGGTATTTTTTGAAGCTTTCAAACTCTCCGCCGAGGTCTTTTAAAATCAGGCCCATTCCTGAGCCGTCATGTCCCTCTTTCATAGTCTCAAGGGACAGTACATTTTCCATTGGAGAGATATACTCTCCTGATGTTATTGCGCTTAACCGGCACATGTGTTTTGCCTCTTATCTTAAATATTTTCTAAAACGTGTTCATCAAAATCACAATAAATGACACGTTTTTTAATATAAAACCCTTTTGAATATTTTGTCAATTGCGGCAGCAAAAAAAACATAAAATCACAGTAAAAATGCAAACAGAGCTTAAATAAATTGTATTTTTGAAAAAATAGTATGTCTTTATGTAAAAAAGTTGGAAACTTAGCGTGTATTAAAAATAACAATATGGCTAACAAACCATAATATATGTTAAATTTACACAGATTATGTTATAAAATACAATATTGAGTTTTATAATTCCTTATTTATTAAGTAAGCCTTTAAAAAATCACGGTTTGATATTACGCAAGGCTGAGGGTGGTTGCTGAGTGGCAGTTTTTGCCCGCTGCTTTGCAATGATTGTTTTCTTACACTGATTGAGGTCTTCAATGAAATCTCTGCCCGTTTGATAGCGCTCTTCAGGTTTTTTTAAGAGCAGTTTGTTTATTATCTGGACAATACAGGAGGGAATCCTGCGGTCTAATTCATTAATCGGAATGGGCTCAGAGGATGTAATATTGTACATCAGTGTAGCAATGCTGTCGCCTTTAAAGGGCTTTTCGACGGTAAGAAGCTCATAAAACACCACGCCAAGGGAAAATAGGTCTGACCTTCCGTCCACTTTTTTCCCCGCTATCTGCTCCGGAGACATATAACTCGGAGTTCCCATAACCATACCGGTTACTGTTTTTGAATTTTCCATAACGCGTGCTATTCCAAAATCAGTTACACGAATCTCCTTATTCTCTAATAGCATTATATTGGCTGGTTTAATATCTCTGTGCACAACCCCGTTTGCGTGTGCGTAGTCAAGCGCATCGGCAACACCGGAGACAATTGCTAAAACCTCACCAAAGGGCAGTCTCGTACTTTGCTGGCAAAACCTTGTAAGGTCGCCTCCGGACAGAAGCTCCATCGCCATGAACGATTCGTCGTTATCATCTCCAACATCGTAGATTTTAACAATGTTAGGGTGGGACAGTTTGCCGGCAGCCTCAGCTTCTTTCAAAAATCGTTGTCTTACATCCTCTATCTGATCCTCCTCTATTTCGTCGTATTTGAGGGTCTTTATTGCCACCTCACGGTTAATCACAGGGTCCTTGCCGTGATATACTACCCCCATAGCTCCACGGCCAAGCTCTCTTATCAGTTGATACCGGCCAATAGTAGGTTTTTTCTCAGCACTTTCCATTATCACAGTGGCATCCATACGTTTTGGGGTCAGCATAACGGTGTCCCCTGGAGTTTTTAGCCTCTTTATTTTTTCATGTAAATCCCTGTAAGCTCCCCCAGTTAAAATATGTTCATACACCTCTATCGCTTTGTTAAACAAGCGTTTTTTCTCAAAATCAAGACCAAGGCTATACAGTTGCTCCTTTACTTCTATATCCGCTACAGGACAGCCTTTGAGTTTCTCAAAGGCCATATCCAACTGTCCCTGGCCATGAAATGAAAGGCTGAGCATCTTATTGGTTTCAATACTTTCCTCAGTCTTTATTTCCTCTACGGGTTTAGTTATAAGAAAACGCTTTGACACCATAACTGCATAGCCGACAAAAAGTAGGGCTACAGGGGATGATACCTTTAGCCAATACCCGAAGTATGACAATAAAAAGATGCCGGCTCCGATTGTTACTATAAGTGCTGCTGCTGTTATTATCCCAACCATTGCAGCTTTCATACGTGGAATGGCAAAGGAAACAAAAAGTCCAAATACCACCATCAAGGCAATTTCAGCATACACAAACCATCCCGGTCTTACTATGTAATTGCTGTTTAAAATGTTTTCAACCATATTTGCTGTCACTTCAACGGCAGGAATTTTGCTGTTTAGAGGGGTTAGAACAGGTGGGCTTATACTGGGGGCAATAGTGCCTATTATAACGATCTTGTCTTTAAACACAGCCTCAGATAAGTTTTTACCGCTCATAAGATTACTAAATGTATAATAAGGAAAAGTCCTGCGTTTTCCGTTATAGCTGATAAATACCTCATTTTTTGCGTTAACAGGAATCTTCAGCTCTTTGATTTGCAGGTATTTGCCAACTTTTGCATTCCTTATGTCATAGCGAAGATATTTTAGTGCCAATTGAAGAGCGAAAGAGGGAAACAGATGCTCTTTATAGTAAATCAGCACAGGTTCTTTTCTGACAACACCGTCACTTGACGTTAACAAGTTTAGGTGGCCAATGGCAGAGGCCTTAATAGCGAAATCATCGATTGGTGTCAGCACATCATAAGCACTGTGATAGTTTTTTTTAAATTGTAATTTTAAAGAGTTGTTTTCAAGATAGAGCGGAATTTTTACCTTTAGCATTGCAGTAGTCTTGTCTAAGGAAAACATAACCGGTAAAACCACATTTTTAGCATCCCCTATGGCTTTAGAAAGAGTGGCATCGTTATCCAGTGACAGCTCAGCCTCAAGAAGGGAATCGTGGATTTCCATAACTTTTTTATCATCAGTGGCAGCAGGGTCGCTCTCTATCTTTTGCCTCAGTTTACGGATAACGGTAAGACCTCGGTTTACGTCACTTTCAGAAAATATCAGATTAAGCCCGATTACTCTTACTCCGTAGCTGCTGAGCTTATTTATGGCGTCAGCTATCAGGGTTCCCTGCCACGGCCAGCGTCCCAATTTTTCAATGCTCTCGTTATCAATACCAACGATTATTACTCTGGCAGGTGTGATTAACTTCTTTGTTCTTAACAGACTGCTGAAATTATAAAGTTTAAAATCTACAGTTTTAAAAAGACCCCAACCGGCTAAATACAACGAGATGAAAATAATTGTTATCAAAACACCGGTAGGCCAATCCGGTACTTTTAACAAAAACACCTTGCTCTGCCTGCTCATATTGCTTATCATTATACACGGAATAAGCTTGCAATATCAAATTACGGCGTGCTTATCTATCTCTATCTTTAATCAAAAAATTTATAAACCTGTCTAGAATAAACATAATTAATAGACTCTATAAAGCCTTAAACTGAAAAACAAAATTAATTTGCCTGATAAACCACAACATGTGTGAAATATTACACATATTGTGTCATAATTTACACATAATTTGTGAATCACTTACTATTAATCTTTATTTTTCATGACGTTATATAAGTGTTAAACTTGGCATAAGAATTGCATTTCAAAATAATATAGAACTCTTAACTCTAACAATATGTATTTATAGACTGTAATTGGAAGGTAATATGAAATTCTTATTGTTACATGGACTTGCAGGTGACCCAACTAACTGGGAGGAAACCTCTTATATTTTAAAGGAATACGGACATAAATGTTTTATCCCTGAAATTCACTATTTCAATAGCAATTTCTCATCAATCCCCGATCTTGCAGCAAATATTCTAAATAATATACCCAACAATTTTTTAAATGAGGATACTATCGTTGTCGGAAACTCTTTAGGTGGCTCTATAGCTCTTTCTCTTGGTGAAAATTATTCAAAAATTATTCTTGTTGCATCATATGCTAAAACAAGCATTCAAGGTATGGGCTTAAAACTTACAACTTTTGCACAAGAATTAAGCAGAATTTTTCACTACCCCAACAAACTTACTAAAAATCAGAGGAATACATATGAAAAGTTATGGGAAAATATTACTTCAAGAGATAACATTCCAAGATTAAACAGAATAAAGAGAGCTGCATTATCATTTGACGATGAACAATATTACCAGAAACTACACCATAAATTACAATTTATATGTGGGGGGAATGATCAAGTAAGCCCGTTGGAATATTTTAATGATTTAAAACTTAGATATCCATCTATAGAACTTTTTACAATCCCGGATTGTGGTCACGCAATTCCTGTCGAGAAGCCACAAGAATTAGCAAATTACATAATTATGAGTACGGAGAAAAAATATGCTTAATGAATTAAAATCAAATGCGTCTCCTCTTTGGCTTAATTTTATTGTAACACCATTTGCGTCTTATTGGGGTGGCATAATGCGTAACATTTTAGTGAGCGATCATATTTTTTTAACATTTATCGAAACATGTTATTCAAAGATAGTTTTCGATATAATTAATTTCTTCTTTTTATTATTTACAGTAGTGGCTTTAATAAACTTTTTTAAAGTAGATCGAATAAACAATACTTATATCCCAAAATTAATAAATGACTTAGTAAAGCTAAAGAAGGAGCATAAATTTACAACCGATGAACTGAAAGATTATTTTGCTTATTACACAAAATATTTTGTCTGGAAAGCAATAACAGAAGGTAATAAGATAATAGGTTATACAATAAGACCAATACATATACACACTTTTTTGAAGCAAATCAAAAAAATATCAGTAACTATATCGCTTGATAAAGACGGTTTTTTTGATAACTATACTACTGAGGGAATGGATTGACTCGCAGAATCCTATAATAACAAGTCTTATTAATAAGAATGTATATATAAGTAAAACAAACATTTCCTTCACATAATAGCTAATTTAAGGCAGGCGTGAAACAACCTGCCAGAGTGAAGGAGCAGTATTATTAAATAACTTGTACCAAAGTTATATCAAAATTCAGCTCTTTACCAGCAAGGGGGTGGTTTCCGTCAAGGGTGACTGATGTTTCGGCAATCTCTGCAATCGTCACATTGACACTTGAGCCATCATTGGAGCGAACTTGTAGTACCATCCCAGGATAAGGATTTATATTTGGTGGTACCTGCGACTTTTCTACTACAAGCACCATATCGTCTCTGTAAGGGCCGTATCCATCTTCGGGTGAAATTTTAACCGTTTTAGCATCACCCTCGTTCATTCCAAGAACTCCGTTTTCAAAGCCAGCTATCAACATCCCCTCTCCCATAGTAAACTCCATGGGTTCTCTCTCTAATGAACTGTCAAACACACTGCCATCATTCAAGTACCCTTTATAGTGCACACGCACTTTATCACCCATTTTTACCTGAGCCATGTTTATCTCCCTCTTAAATAAGAAAACAACCCGTCATGGGTTGGTCTAATGGTTTTCTCAGAAAGCCGCCTGAAAAAATCGGCATTAATAAGCAGACACTGGCTAAGTAGAGCTTACCTCTGTATTAGCCTTCTTTTTTTGTTGAGCTTTTTCATAAACTTCATTGAAATTGAAGGTACCATTAATGGCCTGAACCGGACATTTAGCCGTGCATATGCCACAACCAATACATTTTGTCGCATCAATGGTGTGTTTTTGTTTTAATTGTCCATACGCAGCATTTACCGGACAGACCTTCATACATATATTGCAGCCAATGCACTTGCTTTCAACTATGAATGCCTTAGATCTAGCGGGTAAAAGATCAACAATTGCCTTAGTCGGACACTTTATTACACATAGACCACAGACCTTACACTTATCTATGTTGATGCGGGAGAGATTATCTTTTACCTCTGCTGCATTAAACGGACACACCTTTTCACACATTCCGCAGGCAATACAACCTATCTGACACGATTTTCTCGTATCAGTGCCGCGGTCTTTACTGTGGCAAGCAGTTTGTACAGCCTTACTACCCGGAAGTATCTCAATAACTTTTTTGGGACACGCCAACGCACACAGACCGCACCCAGTACACTTTGTCCTGTCTACGACGGGAAGAGCATCTCCCCCCATGTGTATTGCATCAAAAGGACAAACCGTCGTACAGGTTCCGTAACCCAAACAGCCATAAGCACAAGACTTATCTCCGCCTCCTGCCAGCACAGCAGCCCGGCAGTCCTTCACTCCCTCGTAGTTAAACTTCTTTATGGCTTTACTTAACCCGCCCTGGCACATTATCGTTGAATACTTAGGCTCAGTTATTTCCGCCTTCTTTCCGGTTATCAAGGCAACCAGCTCTGCCACATGAGCGCCACCCGGCGTGCAAAGCGTTGAGGACACCTCAGGGCGCTCCACCACAGCCTCAGCATACTGCTGACAGCCGGCAAAGCCGCAACCGCCACACTGTGCTCCAGCTAAAATATCCCTCACTTGCTCTACCTTTGGATCCATTTTTACTGAAAACTTCTTAGCTGCAAATGCCAACCCTAACCCAAATATTGCACCTATTCCTGCTACAAATATGATCGTAAATTTTATCGTTGCAAGAACATCTACGCTCTCTTTTGCCTCAACTCCTCCACCCACTCCAACATGCGGTACGGGAAGGTGTCCTATCAAATGACCTATCCCAAAATCATTAAGAAACTGTGTTAGGTTTGATATTAATCCGGTTATATGTGTCAGAGTCTCTATCATCTTATTGTGTTATTATACCGGAAAATCCTAAAAATGCCAGTGCTATCAGCCCTGTTGTTACAAACGCAATTGGGAGTCCCTGAAATGGTCTCGGCACATTTGCAAGCTCTAGTTTCTCTCTTATACTTGCCATAATTATGAGAGCCAATGCAAAACCAAGCCCTGAACCAAGCCCCAAAGTTATAGCCTCTATGAAATTGTACTTATCTCCTGCATTTATTAAAGGTACTGCAAGAATTATACAGTTTGTTGAAATCAAGGCAAGATAGACTCCAAGCTTATAGTAAAGCCCCGGACTTACCTTTCTCATAATCGTATCAGAGGCCTGTACAAATGAGGCTATTATTCCAATAAATATAACAATCTTCAGAAAAGTAAGATCAAGGGGCACCATCACGTAGTTAAACACAAGCCAGCTAAGCGCAGCAGAGACCATCATAACTGACGTAAAAGTTATACTCATTCCCACTGCCGTCTCAACCTTCTTTGTTACGCCAAAAAATATACACAGACCCAAAAACCGGGTAAAAACAAAGTTATTTATCAAAGCCGAAGCTATAAATATTTCAAATAATTTCATGAACTCTTTGTCCACTACATAGCCCTCCACTTTCTGAAACCTTTGTAAGTCTCAATAAAATTAATGACCACCAGCGCCCCCTGCTCCCTTTCCGCCATAGAACCTAATATCTATCCAGTTAAAAAATCCCATTAAAATACCTGTTGCTATAAAGCCGCCCGTGGGCAGGAGCATTATTAAAAGCGGTTTTGCATGGATTATATCAATTCCCCAAAGAGCCCCCTTGCCAAGGAGTTCCCTGAAGAAACTTATACAAATCAAGGCAAACATAAATCCAACACCACTGCCTATACCGTCAAAAAAAGACGGTACAACACTGCGTTTGCTGGCAAACACCTCAGCCCTGGTAAGAATCGAGGCAAAGGCAACTATCAACTGTATGTATAGTCCCATCTGCTTGTAAGCATCCCGTGCAAAAGCTGCCATAGAAAGGTCTGCCACCGTGACCCAGCCTGAAATTATCAACATAAAAACCGGTATTCTTATTTTAGGATGAATAAACGCCCTGATAGCCGAGACAGTTATATTAACCATTACGGTTACAAACACAACTGCTATGCCCATAAGCGTACCGGTTTTTAACCCCGTCGTAACCGCTATTGCAGGGCACAAGCTTATCGCAAGCCTGAATATGGCATTTTCTTTGAAAACGCCGATTAAAAGCAGACTCCAGTAATTAGTGCTCTTCTGTTGGCTTTGCATCTCCATGACCGCCGTCTCCTTTGAGAGCTCCCTGCAAAAACTCAAGGCCTTTTTTAACCCCATCCTCTGTTACTGCCCTGGATGATATGGTTGCTCCCGTTATTGCCTGTACGTATTCTTTGGTTTCCTCTTTAACTACCTTTAATGTATCTAATTTCTTACCGGGAAATTGCTTCTTAAACGACTCAGTACTTACCTCATCACCAAGGCCTGGTGTTTCAGCTTGCTTAAGTATGTCCATATTTTTTATAACGAAATCCTCTCCAACTGAAAACAAAATGTTTATGTAGCTTGAATACCCTTTACCAAATGCCTGAACAACGTAGCCAAGCACTTTTCCATCTTTTTTAGCTACAAAGTATTCAGCGTGTTTTTCATGCGGATGCCAATCGCCAAGTTTCTCAATTTTATCGGCCTCAGGCATCATCCGTTGGAGGGCTTCTTTTTTCTCTTTTTCATTTGCCTGAAATATCAGAGGCGAGGTCTTGGCATACACTCCGGCAAGAAGGACGCCGCCCACTATGTAGATTATCAGTAGATTAATCGTTATTTTTATTATTTCTTTTGTATTCATATGTTTTAAGCCTTCTTCTTTGCTCCGAATACTTCTGTACGAAAACCCCTGTCAATAAGAGGAGTGAAACAATTCATAATTAGGATTGAAAACATAACACCCTCCGGGTATCCCGCCTTAAGCCTGATTAAAATAGTAAGCAAACCGCATCCAGCGCCAAAGAGCATTTGCCCCTTCTTAGTGGTTGGACAGGTGACATAATCCGTTGCCATATAAAAAGCGCCAAGCATAAGGCCTCCGCTAAGAACATGCACCAATGGGTCACCAGTAAATATCCCCTGTTTTCCGCCAAACACCCAGGCTCCTGCCGCTACCGATGCTAAAAAAGCCGCCGGTATTCTTAGTGTAATGTACCCTCTCAGGAGTAAAAACGCTGCACCTATGAGTATCGCTATCACCGAGGTCTCACCGAGAGACCCAGCCCTGTGGCCTAATAAAAGCTCCGAATACAGGTGCATCTTGCTGCCAAATACCTCTAATAGTTTATCCAGCCCCTGCTCTTTAAGAATCCCCAGAGGAGTGGCTGTGGTCTTAGCGTCCATTCCAGTAAAATTAGCTATCGGCTGTGCCCATGTGGTCATTGCCCGCGGCCATGTAATCAACGCAAAAGCGCGTCCCATAAGAGCCGGATTAAAAACATTATAGCCAAGCCCTCCAAACAACTGCTTAGTTATTGCAACGGCAACAAAGGAACTCAGAAGCGGTATGTAAAACGGCAGAGTTGAGGGCATATTCATTCCTAAAAGGAGACCTGTCAGCACTGCGCTGCCGTCTTTTAACGATATGTCCTTACCTGCAAGTTTTTGGACAAAATACTCACTCAGTAGTGAACCGATTATACACAGGAGCGTTACAATAACAGCCTTTGGTCCAAAATAATACACACCCATGACAAATGTCGGCAAAAGTGTTGCCGTAACCGTCCACATGATCTTATCGACGCTCTCACTACTTTTAATGTGAGGGCTCACAGATACTATTAATTTATTTTCTTTACCAGCTTCCATTATCTTTCTTATAATTTTCCCATCTTTAAGGTTTAACCTGTGTCTTAGCAAGTTTTATCTGCTGAACTATTGGTCTTTTAGCCGGGCACACATACGTACAAGAGCCGCATTCAAAGCAATCGAACAGGTGATAGTCCTTAGCGTCAGCATAATGCCCTTTTTCCGAAAACAGACTTAACATCAGAGGCATTAGCCCCATCGGGCAGGCATCAACACATCTGCCACAGCGAATGCAGTTATAAAATTTATCGCTCCCTGTGGCATCCTTTTGTTCAAGCACGACAATGCCAGAGGTTCCCTTAATTACCGGCGTGTTAAGGTCGTAAAAGGCAAAACCCATCATAGGTCCCCCAGATATAATCTTGCCAGCAGTTGGTTTAAGCCCGCCACATGTCTCTATCAACTGTGAAACCGGAGTACCCACCTTAACTTTCAAATTCTTAGGTGACTTAATCCCTCCGCCAGTAACACTCACGACCCTTTCAATCAATGGCTTACCGTATCTGCATGCTTCATAGACGGCATTAGCTGTTCCCACATTCTGGACAACAACGCCGACATCCATCGGCAGCCCTCCAGCCGGTACCTCTCTGCTTAATATGGATTTAATGAGCATTTTCTCGGCACCCTGCGGATACTTAATTTGCAGAGTCCGTACCTCTATGTTTGAGCCCTTTGCCGCTTCAAGCATTTTAGTGATGGCATCGGGTTTGTTAGATTCAATTCCTACATAACCTTTGGTAACGCCAAGGATTGCCATTAAAATCTTAAGACCCTCTATGACAGACTCCGGGTACTCCAGCATGACCCTGTGATCGGCAGTAAGATACGGCTCACACTCGGCGCCGTTAATAATGACGGCATCAATGGGTTTTTCTTTTGGCGGACTTATTTTTACGTGCGTTGGGAATGTAGCACCGCCCATTCCAACGATACCGGCTGCTTTTATTCTTCCTTTCAGCTCATCCGGCGAGCGCTTAAGGTAATCCTTATCGTCCTCGGCGGGCTGCCACGCTTCATCAGGGCGGTTTGCGGCTCTTTCTACCACAACTGCTTGAACCATCCGGCCAATTGGCATCAACACAGATGTAAATGCGGTAACTTTACCGGTTATCGAGGCATGAACCGGTGCTGAAACAAAACCCTCAGGGGTTCCAATTACCTCTCCGGCTTTAACCTCCTGCCCAACTTCAACGGAGGCCTTACACGGTGCCCCTATGTGCTGGCTTAGGGGTATCACAACCCTCTGCGGTTGGGGCATTACTTCTATGGATACCGCCGATGCCAACTCTTTACGCTCAGGTGGATGTATGCCACCAAGCGGGAACGTCGTAAAACTCAATCAACCTCCAAATTCATACTCCAACATCATTCCTTTTACTAATAACTTGTAGATTATAAATCGTTGTTTTTTTTAATGTCAAGGAATATTTTTTGATGTGATAAAATAAAAAATAAAGCAAGGAAAAGGGACTAAATTCAGTAGTAAACGCAGGCCAACAATGTTAGACGATTGAATTAGAATTGGAATTAGTTTATGGCGCGTCACCTTACATATGGCAGTAAAGTCTCAGCAACGTTTGCATAGCCCTCCTCAGATGGATGTCCGTCAACACTTTCAATGTATATTTTATTGCCTTTACTGAGGCTCTCTCTTAATTTTGTGAAGCTGTTTACACATTGAATGCCATTTTGTTTGCAGAAAGCTAAAATATCGCCTGTAATAGTAGTTTCCATTTTCACCAGTCTGAAATACGTATCATTATCCGGCCTTTTGTCAACTTTGCATAGATCGGCATACACCAGCTCCTTAGTAGGAATTAACAGGAAAATTAATTTAACACTATGTTTTTGTGCCTTTTCTTTCATCAATTTCATTGCATCTTTTGTTATCCTGAGACCCTCCCTTGCTACTAATTCATTATCGGTATCCATAGACATCAGGCGTGATTTTATCTGAAGCACCGTACGCAGCGTTTTGCTTTCGTAAAATGCACCTTCATTATGGTCTGATATAGCCCAGTTTTTACCCCTGTCAAAAGCGCTGCCTTTGAAGCGGTCAATGGTAAGAAAAAGTTTTAAAGGGTTAAGATTTCTTTTCAACCATTCCATTACATGCGTTTTTTCATAAAACATAAAAAAATTATCTCTCTTTTTAACAACATCATTAAACCTATGAGAGAAATCTTCAAAATAATCTTTTCCAGTTTCCATGTACTCTTTTTTGCGTAAAAATTTGTACAGGTCGTTATTGTATGCAAGCCTGAAGGCGCTTAACATGTTATTGCCCATATAGATTCCAACTACTATAGTTTTAGGGGAAAGTTTCAGCGCTTCATTCATTAACACCAGATAGTGGACAGGCCCGTATGCCATAACGGACATGTTATAGACACTTTGTCCGGTTAGAGTTGCAAGTTGTGCCGGCCATGTTTTATTAATGGATGCGTTGTAGCCAAAAGTTTGAGAATCACCTATTGCCACAATGTCAGCTTTTTGCAGAGCAGTGCTGTTTCGGTAACCCCGTTTGTCAAGGCCAAAGCACTCCGGCGATAATCTCTGATCCAGTGTCTTATCAAAAATTGGTTTGAAATAACAGATGACTTCAGTTTTTTCAATTAATCCTGGAAATCCATTTTCCAAAAAATCTAAATAGGAAAAAAACTGTTCATTGTCATCTAATGGAGTATAAAACGTGATTACAAAAACAGTCAGAGCACATAGAAAAATTGACGAAAAAATAAACCATGAACCTTTTAATATTAATCTCTTCAAATCTGAATCCAAACTGAGCTGCCTAAAATGAGAAATAAATAAAATGCCGTTTTGTAAAAACCCCGAGAAAAACAATGCTTAAGACAGCAGCGTAATACACTGACCATCTGAGGACAGGTTTCCGCTTTGAAAACAGCTCTCTTATATCGTGATGTCTTTGCACAATGTCAACTCCTGTCACAAAAACTATAGAAAGCACAGCAATAACCACATTGGTTACACTAATACCAATCTCATTGATAACACTTGTTAAATAGCTGCTATCAACAATGTTTTGTATGTTAACAAAAAGCCCCCTGATGATAAGAAAAGCCTCCGATATATTCTTAGCCCTGAAAAATATCCATGAAAAAGTTATAAGAGAAAATGTTGTCAAAACCCTTATCAAACGATAAAAAAATTCTGCCTTATAAATACCGGAGAGAGTTACAATTTTCTTTCTGAAATTAATAGTAAGGGATGCAAAAATATAGTAGAAAGCGTTTAAGACGCCCCAGACAATAAAATTCCAGTTAGCACCGTGCCAAAGCCCACTTACCAGAAATACCAAAAACACATTAAAATAATGTCTGATATCTGACACTTTGCTGCCTCCAAGAGGTACGTAAACATAGTCCTTAAACCAGCTTGTAAGTGAGATGTGCCACCTTTTCCAGAAATCAGATATTGATTCCGATAAATAAGGCTGCCTGAAATTGTGTTTAAGCCTGAACCCCATTACCTCTGCCGAGCCTCTCGCTATGTCCGTATAGCCTGAAAAATCACAATATATTTGAACCCCGAAAAAAACCGTGGCAATAATCATAGGCACTCCGGCATATTGCTGAGGGGACAGGTAAGCTTTGTCAACAAATGCGGCAAGCCTGTCAGCCACAACAACTTTTTTAAATAAACCATAAGTCATTAACTTGAGGCCATTGGTGATTCTTACATAGTCTATTGTGTGCTTTTCATAGAATTGTTTCAGGAGATTCTGAGGTCTTTCAATTGGGCCTGCTACCAGTTGTGGATAAAACATCACGTACAGAGCATATATAAGCAGATTCCTTTCAGCTTTTTGATTTCCTCTATACACCTCAATTATGTAGCTTAATGACTGAAACGTGTGAAAAGACAGCCCCAGTGGCAGCAGTATGTTTAAAAGCGGAGGTGAGCAGTCAACATGAAACAGATGAGTTACAAAGGATACGTTATTAACAAAAAAATTGAAATATTTAAATACAAACAGCATAAGGCTTGTTGCGGCAATGCTTAGTATAAGGTATCTTCTTTTTTTCTGAACAGGTGAATTTTCTATAAGTATCCCGCAGGTGAAATCTATAGCGATAAGAGATGCAAGTATGAATATGTATGCCGGAACAAAGGCCATATAAAATATTGTGCTAGCCGCCAAAAGCATAAGATTTCTGTATTTTTGAGGGAGAGTGAAATACAAAAGCGTAACAACAGGGAAAAACACAAGAAACTGCAACGAGTTAAAAAGCAAGTGCTACACTACCTCCAGCTAATTGTAATCAGAAGATCCATAGGTTTATTGTGTCTGATTTTAGATGAGATAAACCTGTTAAGTCAAGCGTACAGAGCTTTTCAGGATATAACATATCAGCTTAAAATAGCTCTTGACAAATGTGTTATCTAAATGATTTTATATATAAATTTTTTTCCATTGGGATGTTTGTTTATGCTTAGGTGTGTGGGTTTAGGAGATGTAGCTAAGATTGTATTCCTGGTTTTTTTTGGTGGGGTTATGGGTGGAATAGCGTCTTTTTTTCTGGAATTAGTAAGTAATGCTGGTAATAATAAGCGTCCTTCATGTTTTTATTTGCAAAAAGGGAATGGCGGTGTGGAGGTTTCCCAAGGCAACTCTCCTACATGTGTCATAACTAACGACAACAAAAAGCTTTGTAGGAAAATGTACATAATTCATTTGTTAGTAAGAGGTTTTATAGGGGCAGCAGGTGCATTTGGTGGTTTATTGGTTTTATTTGTAACAAGTAGATTCCCCAAAGAACCTATATTTACTACTGGAAATATGTTGTTTTTACTGAGTTTTTTTGTAGTTAGCGGTTATGCCAGTGATCGTCTGTTACCTGCCATTAGCAACGCTTTATTAAAAAGAATAGAAGAGGTTGAAAAGAGACAAGTTGACGCAATAAAAGATGTGGAAACACTGAAATCAGAGAAAGACAAACTACATTTTAAACTTAACGTTTCAGATGCCCGCACTTTCGGATACCACGCTTTAAGCTCACCAACAACTACTAATATTTCACTTGCGATAAACAAAGTAGAAACAGTTTTATCAACGGACGAATCGCTTAAAATTGATAGATCTATGAATTTTTTACTGGTAAATTTATATAAACAAGCTAAGAATTATGAAAAAGCTATAGATATTATCAACAAGTTTATAGAGAGTATGGATGCTGATAAGGCCAAATCTAAATCACCCGAACTTCCTGAAAAAGAAGAAGAATTTAAGAGGAATATTGCTGATGCACATTTTCACAAAGCGTGTCTCTACTCACTTCAAGCTGAAAAATTAAAAGATTCAGATGGTGCTGCATATAAACAAATGATTCAAACAGTATTTGATGAATTGAAAATGTCTTTTGATAATGTAGAAAATAAAGAAGCGGCTAAAAATAATAAAACAGATTTTAACTCTATAAAAGAAGAAGCTGCATTTAAGGAATTGGTTAATAGTTAATGTATATAATCTAATCCTTATAATAAAGGACTGGCATTAAGTCCCAAGTTGCGCTTCTTAACCTCCCATGTATCTGTTGCATATTTCAGAGGTTTCAAGAAGCGCTCGATTTAAGGAATTTTTGAAATCCAAAAGATCCACAAATCCCAGCACAGCTGAAATTGCCTGCAGTGCTGCTGTGTCTTCCCCAAGCGCTTTTTCGCCACGCAACCGCAAAACCGTCTCAAGCTCTCTGTATAGAAGGTAATTTCCTATTAGCTTTATTGTTTCCACATGAGATAAAAAACCGTGACGGGTTAACCTTTTTAATGCCATAACCGTCCCCGGCACTATAATTGACGGCTCTTTAGATGAGTTTTTAAGCACAAGATACTGGCTCAGAAACTCAATGTCCTCAATACCGCCACTGTGAAGTTTTATGTTAAGCCCCTCATCGGGCTTTAACAGCTCCCGTCTGATTTTCTCCCGCATTGATATTATCTCAACAGCACTAATCACTGCTCCTCGCAGAGGGATAACCTCCCATTTCATGTTTAGAAATTCTCTTCTTAAATTAGAGTCTCCAGTAATTGGACGAGCCTTCACAAGGGCTTGTAACTCCCAAAAACGCGCCTTATTGAGGTAGTAGTCCTTTAGGCCGTTTATAGTATTTACAAGCTGTCCCTTTGAACCCTCTGCTCTCAGCCTTGTGTCAACCTTGTAAGTGTAACCCTCTTTTGTATAGGCTGTAAGTGTGCGCAGGATTTTTTGAGATGCCGCATTTATCCGTTCATCCTGAGCATCATCTGCTATAAACACGATGTCTAAGTCAGAGCCAAAGGTTAGTTCCCTGCCGCCAAATTTACCAAACCCTGCAACACATAGATTTAGCTCAGCCGCAGCGCTTCTTACAACTGCTCCCATTACAGCATCAGCCACCCGGCTAAGTTCCTTAAGTGTACTGCCGGGAGTTTTCTTTCCTCGCATGTACATAATTCCAATACGGAGCTCCTCCATTTTCTTAAATGCAGACACTGCCTCTGACACAGAACTCGTATTCTTAACCATATCTGATAGCTCCCTAACCATAACCGACAGTGGTTTTGTTAACTCCGTGCCGGATGAAAGCATATCCAGATATTTTCTGTCACCAATTACAATAGATGTCAGATACGGGCTCACTGCAAAAATCTCTACCAGAGTATTAATTAGCCACCGGTTTGAATTAAAAAGTTCAAGATACGGCGGTGTTGCTACAAGGATTTCTGAAAATCTCCTGAGATTGCTAAATGCCATCTCAGGATTGGCTGATTGTAACGACAGCTCTGCAAAGACCGGCATTATAGCGTCCTGAAGTTTTCTGCTTTGAAGCGTTTGAAAGGAACTCATCGTCTCTCGTATCTTAGCAATACTGTGGTTTATATGTTCCGGGTTTTGGATTTGCATATCTGTTAGTTCATCAATAAGTTTTCCGGCTTTGTGTTTGTTAAATACTGTCTGTGTGGCAGAATCCTCATCTGACACAGCCTTTTGGGCTGTCCCAAACAGAGAATCGTAAATCTGCCGCACTTGATACCTATTGTTTTTGAGTGTGTCCAGAAATTCTCTTGTACCAACGTATCCCATCTTCCGTGCTAAAGCCTCAAGCTGCTCTCTATCGGTTGGAAGTGAATGGCACTGAAGATCATCTAACATCTGAATACAATGCTCCAGTTTTCTCAGATACAGGTAGTTATTGCATAAAATTGAGTAATCATCATATCCAATCAGGTTTTTTTGAGTCAACTTATGAAGAGCAACGAGAAGTCCTCTTTCCCTTAAAATCGGAGACTGTCCGCCATAGACAAGTTGAAGCGCTTGTGTAAAGAACTCTATTTCACGGATGCCTCCATATCCTTTCTTTATGTCTTTTTCGTCAAAGGTGAAGTCAATCTTGTTTTTGAGTTTTTTAATTTCATCAAATGAGCGTATATCAATGTATTTTCGATAGACAAAAGGAAGCGCCATTTCAAAAAAATCAGCGCTAAGAGCAAAATCCCCCGCAACATGCCTTGCCCTGATAAGAGCCAGCCGCTCCCACTCTCTGCCCCATGACTCATAGTACTGCTCATATGCGCCCAGTGACATTGCAAGCGCCCCTCTGCTGCCTTGTGGCCGCAGCCGCAAGTCAACACGATATACAAACCCGTCTGCCGTGTTTTGATTTAGGGCTTTACTAAGTCCTTCTACGACTTTACTGTAAAACTCATGATTGCTGATCCGGTTTGCCTTGATACCGCTTATATTTAATACACCGTCAGTGTACCCATCGGCTGTACCATAGACACAGATAAAATCCACATCGGAGCTATAATTAAGCTCATTTGCACCAAGTTTTCCCAAAGCAAGCACTGAAAACGCATCAGACTCCGGCTCTCCATGCTGCTTT
Source organism: Nitrospirota bacterium (assembly GCA_015233895.1). NCBI lineage: Bacteria > Pseudomonadati > Nitrospirota > Nitrospirota bacterium. Next base: position 258,504 of record JADFXG010000001.1, read on the forward strand.
ATCAGATTTTCTTTAACCACTTTTAAGGCAGTCTCTGTAAGCACATCGGCCAGTGCACTTAACTCTTTCATAGAGGCTATCGTGCCGGTTCTGTTTGTCACATTGCGGAGCGTTATCAAAAGTAGATACCATTTTTTAAATTTTCTAAGCCTTGCATTTATCTCCATGTCAGGGAAAAATCCTGCCATCTCCGACAGCAGATATTCTCTGGTTACATCACATGCCGCATTTTTCAAAGAAAATACCAAAGACTCAGGCTCTTTTAGCGCATACACGGAAAGAAACTGGCTGTAACTAAAGACCATCGCAGTACTAAGTAACTCTTCATCGGAAAGTGATTCTGTTACATGAGGATGTTCCTTAAAAAACGCTTTTAAATTTCCATGCGCCCGTTTTGGATCAGGCGTGGTTAATGATAATTCGTTAATGTTTAACATTGATTTATAGAATCTGTTTTTGCGGGTGAAACTCGCAATTGAAACTTTTTAAGCGGCAGAACGCCGGTTAAAAAATTCTAAATCAACAAGCACCAACCAGACATTATCCTAAAACATCCAATCGCTATAAAAAAACCTGAGGTCAAGGAGGCTAGCCTCCTTGTGGGAGAGGGTTTAAGGGAGAGGGCAAAGCCCTTTCCCTTACTCAATTTACCTCTGACCGTCCCACAGTCTGGGGTCAAGCACATCACGCAGACCCTCGCCAAGCAGGTTATATCCTAAAACGGTAATTAAAATAGCCATTCCCGGAAACACAGAAAGCCACCACGCTATTTCAAGGTTATCCTTACCGGCAGAGAGAATATTACCCCAGCTTGGAGTTGGAGGCTGTACGCCGATACCAAGAAAGCTAAGGGCAGATTCAACAAGAATGGCCCCTGCTATGCCAAGCACCGCTGAGACAATGACAGGGGCAAGGGCATTGGGCAACATGTGTTTAATTATCAGTCTGAGGTCAGACGCTCCTATGCTCTTAGCAGAAAGAACAAATTCCCGGCTCTTTAGCGACAAAAACTCCGCCCTCACCAGCCGCGCCACACCCATCCACGACGTTAACCCTATCACAGCCATTATATTCCATATAGTTGAATCAAGAAAGGCAATTACCGCTAAAATCAAAAAAAACGTAGGGATTGCAAGCATAATATCCACAAAACGCATTATTACCCTGTCAACAAAAGAGCCATAAAATCCGGCTGCCGCACCTGCCGCTATCCCAGTTAAGGTGGCTAATCCCACAGAGACAAACCCCACAGAAAGTGAAATCCGGGCGCCATAGAGCATCCTGCTTAACACATCACGGCCAAGATCGTCAGTGCCAAGAAGATGAGACATATCCGGAGCAGACAGGATGTGGTATCTGTCAATCGCCTCAGGATTATACGGACATATAAGGGGAGCAAATATAGCCGCCAGTGTCAGAAAGACAACCACCACACCCCCTGATATGGTAAGCACATTGAAACCGATTCGTTTTATGAATGTGTCTTTTAAAATTGCCGACACTCCTTCTAACGGTTGTTAAGGTAGTTTCTGATAAATGACAACCCCTTTGAAGCAGCAGCTCTTAAACCCATGTCTTTCACAGCTTTTAAAGTGCCCACAGAGAGCGCTTTTTTAATCAACTTAACATTATTCCGTCTGTCAACCATCTTCTCAGCAGCAAGAGCCAGTTCCCGAAACCGCTCATGTGATATGTGAGAGCAAAAGTGGTTAGCGGGACTCTGATGGTTATACAGTGAGACGTCAAAGTCATCGTCCACAAGGCCGCGCTCCTTACAGGTGGTAAACAGCTCAGTGCCGGGATACGGTGTGAATATGCTGTAAGAGACGGCATCGCTGTCTATTGTCTCTATTGCTGTAATGGTATCTTTCAGAGTCTCTTCAGTTTCATCCGGGAAACCTATCATAAAAAATGTCTGCACTTCAATACCATGCGACCGTATCAGCTTAGAGGCATTATAGGCATCTTCTATGGTGATGTTTTTCCGGATTTTTTTCAGCATTTCATTATTGCCGGACTCTATTCCGATTTGAATAACAAAGCAGCCGGCTTTTTTCATTCTGGAGACGATTTCATCATCAATAAGCCTGACATGGATTTCACAGCCCCACTTAATGTCCGGGCAGCAGGCTGAGATGGCATCAGTGAGCTCATATATGTACTTGCGTTGGACACCGAATGTGTCGTCATCAAATCTGATGACGTTAAGGCCAAGTTTTCTGAGTTCTGAGATTTCTGCAGCAACGTTTTCTGGGCTCCGAAATCTAACCTTTGTGCTCCACAGGTAGCGAGAGCCGCAAAACAGACAGTTATTCGGACAGCCCCGTGTGGCAAATATAGATTTAAATGCCGACAGCTGATACTTGTCATAGTCTTTAAGTACATCTTTAGCGCTTTGATGTGGAAACGGCAGTGTGTCAAGGTCCTGGATGTATGCTCTGGGAGGAGTCACCGATATAATCCCGTTTTTTCTGTACATTAGTCCGTTTACCGTGTCAAGGCTTTCTCCGGACTGTAATTTTTTCAGAAAATCAACCAGTGTCTCTTCTCCCTCGCCAACAGCAATGGCATCAATATCCTGGCACTTGAACACATCCTTCCCCACCATTGTGGGATGAGGCCCTCCGACAATTACCACGGTTTTAGGGTTTATGTCCTTAGCTATTTTAGCTACTGTGCGTGCCGAGGCAAAGTTCTGGCTTTTGGTAGTAATCCCTATCACATCCGGGCGGTACGAGGAGATTGTTTTTTTGACCTCCTGCCACACGTTGTATTCAGTGTCTTTTAGGTTATTTAAATAATTTCTGTAGCCTGTGCCAGCCAGAAAACTGACCTGCATGATTTCAGCATTTGGGTTGAAATCGGCATTATAGGCCATAACGTCCCAGTTGGTATCACGTTTTACTGTGGCAGAAAGATAGCCAAGAGAAAGAGGAAATATCTCAAGTGCGTATGTATCCTTGTACAGCCTGTAAAAAGGCGGCTCTATTAATAAGAGTTTTTTACTCATCGGAAAAGACTAACTTATTTTACGGCTTTGTGTCAATTTCATTTGACTGTTAATTCACATTACGACAAAGTCACGTTTTTTTTAGTCAAATTTTGCTAATATATCATACTTGTGGAATTCAAAGTCAAACTCATAGAAAAATACATAGTTAAAGAGATTTTTAACAACTTTGTGTTAAGCCTTCTTGCGTTTAATCTGGTTCTAATGATGGAGAGGATACTGAAGTTCAGTATGCTGCTGTCCGGAGTGGGAGCAACTTTGATGGATTTTGCCGGCATTATAGTGTTGATTCAACCGCAACTGTTTTTGCTGACTATCCCTATGTCTCTAATGGCAGCAGTATTGTTTACCTACGGGAGGCTTAAGTCTGACAACGAGCTTACAATTTTACGCACCTCAGGGATGTCCTTTGTTTCTATTTCAAGACCAGTGTTTGCTTTCGGTATCCTGTGTTTTCTTTTAAGCCTCTTTAACAGCTTTTATCTGGGGCCTGAAACAGCTAAAGAGCTTCGCACAAAAATCACAGAACTGATTACCACAAAATCCCCAAGAGCTATCAGAGAGGGAAATTTCTATTCGCTCTTTAAAGACGTTGTTATACTGGTAAAAAAGAAACCGTCTGAAGACACACTTAACGAGATTTTTATCTACGATAAGAGAGACCCCACCCGTCCCTGCACAATTTTTGCTAAAGAGGGAAAGATATCGGTTTACGCAGGCACTAAAATAGGGTTTAATCTTAAAGAGGGAGAAGTGTATATTACTGATGAGACTGATATAACAAAAATAACCTTTGCTAACTACAATATGATACTGACTATGACCCCTCAGGTCAACTCCCAGATAAGCGAACTGACCCCGTTTGAGGTTCTAAAGAGAGCTAAGGAGACTAAGGGTGAGGAAAGAGTCCAGGTTTTTTTAGAGTTTCACAGAAGACTGGCACTGCCTCTGATTGTGCTTATTCTTAGCGCACTTGCCCCATCAATTGCGTTCCTTTCCAAAAAAACCGGCAGACTAGGTGAGCTAAGCCTTGCCATGGTGGTATTTCTGCTGTATTACAGCAGCCTGATTTATTTTGAGAAACTTGCCCGCACCGGCAAACTCCCACACTATGTAAGCGGATGGCTCCCTCTTACAGCCCTCCTGATTTTCACTTCTGTCTTCTTTATCAGGGCCCTCAGACGATGAAAATCCTCATCCGGCAATATGTTAAGGAGACCGTCTCGGTTATTTTTATAGTCTCGCTTGCACTTTCCTTTTTGATTGCCATGTTTGAGGTTATTGATAAACTTGATAAGCTTGTCAAGTTTTCGCCCGGCTTCAACGATTTTGCCCTGTACTGGGTTTATGTACTGCCAAGGTACTTAAAATATCTGCTCCCTATGGCTGTTCTGATGGCTGTGCTTATCGTCTTTGGCCAGGCGTCTAAGTTAGGTGAACTCGTTGCTGTTAAAGCCTCCGGGGGAAGGTTAAAGAGGCTGTTTCTGCCTGTTATTGTGTTGGCTCTGCTTGTTTCTTTTGTTGATTTTGCCGTTGATGAGCTTATTGCAGCTAAATTTAATTTTTATGCCAACAACCTGCTTTTTAAAATTAAAAATAAAAAACAACGTTTGATTTATAAAACAGAGGATGTCTGGTTTATGGAAAAAAAGGATATGATAATTAATGCCGCTTTATATCAGCCGGAGGATAAATCTCTAAATGATGTCAGCGTGTTTGTAACTAATGGCGGTAAGCTGGTTGAAATAATAAAATCCAAACGCTGCTACTTCAAAGATAACATGTGGGTTATGGATGATGCGTTAAAATATGACCTCCGTACAATGAGTGCTTCAAAAGTCAAAGATTTACATTTTGAAAATTTCAAAACCACTAACATCTATGACGATAGCGTCATGATTTCTGATGAAATGCACTTTTTAGACCTCTACAGATACAATCTTAGGCTGAAAGCCGCCGGTTATAACAACCAGCGGGTGCTGGTTGACTTAAATGCAAAGCTCTCGTATCCGTTTACGTGCATGGTTATGGTGCTTCTGGGTTTAGCCATCTCAGCACGGTTTAAGATGGGAGGTAACATAATTAATGTGGGGCTTTCTATCGCCATAAGCCTGATATACTGGATTTTCTTTGCCATGGCAATATCTTTGGGATATTCAGGGATTTTACCGGCTTTGCTCTCTGCATGGCTGATTCCAGTCTCATTTGGAGCTGTTGCAGCCTATTTTTTTAACAAAATACCGGAATAATTTTACAATATTTGACAATTTAATCAGAATGTTATAACGTATTTATGTTGTGGCAAAGCAGCATAGTAAGCAAGGAGGTGCCTGATGGCGCATGGGATCGGTGCTTTACCTGAAGTACTAAAGGTGGGCACAAACGAGATGGAGCTGGTTGTATTTAAAATGTTTACAAACCGTGAAAGCGGACAGATGGAAACCAGGATATATGGAGTTAACGTAGCAAAGGTGCGTGAGATAATCCCTATGCCTCAGGTAACAACGGTGCCGGATACCCCTAATTACGCTGATTCTATGGCAGAGGTCAGAGGAGAGGTTATTCCAATTGTGGACTTGGGACGATGGATGAAGTTAGTTTTGCCGGATATTGAAATACGGCCAAAAGTGATTGTGCTTGAAATGCTTGGAACAACGGTTGGAATGGTAGTGCATGATGTGGAGAGAATCAGACGGATTAAGTGGGATATGATAAAGCCTCCACCACAGCTTTTGCAATCTAAGCACGGCGGCAAGATAACCGGAGTTACAAAGATAGATGAGGGCGATGGACTTCTTCTTATTCTGGACCTTGAGAGCGTTATACAAGACATTGGGGCATTGGTGCCAAAGGCCGGAATATCAATGGATGATGTACGGAAAATGGAAAAGAAAAAGTTAAGCGGCAATGTTTTAATAGTAGATGATTCATCGGTAGCACGGCGGATTTTAAAAGATACCCTTGAAAACACCGGCTTAAGTATAATGGAGGCAGTGGACGGTAAGCAGGCTCTCAACCTTCTTTTTGATTTTCAGAAAAAAATAGGAGACCAACCCATCGAGAGTTTTATCAACCTGATAATCTCAGACGTTGAAATGCCAGAGATGGATGGCCTCACTTTTACAAAAAACGTCAAGAGCAACCCGTTGTTACAGAAAATTCCAATCATAGTAAACACATCGTTAAGCGGAGCAGAAAACAAGGAAAAAGCCAAGATTGTTGGGGCTGAGGGCTACCTTATAAAGTTTGATGTAGCAAATTTAATATCGGAGGTTTCGCGGTTTTTTAAATAACTGAGGTGACAAACGATGAAAAAAGGACCCATGATAGAAAAGGACAGTTTTGCTCTTATTGGTAAAGAGATGAAGAGGGAGTTTGACCCTTTTCATTTGCCAATAGTGAAGCGAATAATTCATGCCACGGGTGATTTTCAATTTGAAGATACAATAAGATTTCATCCTGATGCAGTAAAAAGCGGTGTGGAGGCAATAAGACGGGGACTGGACATTGTGGTTGATGTTAAAATGGTTGCAGCCGGTATAAACCAAAAAGCGCTTAGTAAATTTGGTGGTAATGTGGTGTGCAGGATTTCAGATGAAGAGGTCGAAGAGACAGCCATGAAGTTTTCATTAACCAGAGCTGAGGCTGCCTTTGAGTTGATTCTGTCTGAGGGTTGTGCTTCAAACATCGGCATAATTGCCATTGGCAATGCACCAACGGCACTAATAAAAACTATGGAAATTATAGATGCGGGAAGGTTCTCACCAGCACTGGTTATTGGCGTACCAGTAGGGTTTGTAAAGGCTGAGGAGTCAAAAGATATGCTTTCCCAAAAAAACTACCCATTTATTACTTGTCTGGGCAAAAAGGGGGGCTCTCCGGTTGCTGCTGCAATCATAAATGCCCTCATTATTCTTGCCTGCGAAAATAAATAAATTTGTCTATAATCCAAGGAGTATTTTGCATTTCCAAAACACTTTAGGAAAAGGAATACTATGGTATTAATAAATGAAATAAATGGAGGAGAGAAATGCTTCAAAACATGAAAACAGGCACACGGTTAGGGCTGGCGTTTGGGATTGTCGTAGTTTTGCTTTTAATAATAGCAATTGTAGGCATAAGCAGGCTTAGCGGACTTAACGGTGATATGTCCGCTGTGGTTAAAGATGAATATCCTAAGGTAGCGTATTGCAACGAAATAACAATAGAAATCCTTCAGATAGCTCGTCATATGCGTAATGTGCTGATAATGGAAAAGAAGGAGGAGATACAAAAGGAACTGGATAAAGTGCAGGATGCAAGAAAGAAGATTGTTGCAGATTTAGACAAACTTACCCTGCTGGTAAAAAGTGAAACGGGCAAGGCTGGACTAAAGGCCATACTTGACGCAAGGGCAGTGTATGTTGTTGGTCAGGAGGATTTTCTAAAGCTTGCGGCAGAGGGCAAACAGGCCGAAGCAAAGGAGTTACTCTTAACTAAGGTAAGGTCATTGCAGCTTACCTATTTAGATGCCGTTGAAAAGTTAAAAAAACACCAGGAGGAACATCTGGATACTGTTGCTAAACAGGCAGATGAGTCCTATAAATCCGCCCGCACTTTAGTCATATCTTTATCTGTAATAGCTATAGTCCTTGCAACAGCAATTGCTCTTTGGATAACTATGACATTATTGAATCAGTTGGGAGGAGAGCCCCACTACATTATGAGTATAGCGGAAAGCATAGCAAACGGAGACCTTACAATTAGGTTAGAGTCCGGTAAAAAAGAAACTGGCATATTTTTAGCTATGAAAACTATGCTTGAAAAATTAACAAGCATAGTGGGAGAGGTAAATGTATCCGCAGATAACGTGTCAACTGGCAGTATGGAGCTTAGCGGCACGGCTCAGGTGATTTCACAGGGGGCAACAGAACAGGCGGCCTCAGTTGAGGAGGTATCCTCGTCAATGCAGGAGATGGCGTCCAACATCAAACAAAATGCCGATAATTCCCAGCAAACAGAGCGTATGGCTGCAAAGGCATCCAAGGATGCAGAAGAAAGTGGAAAGGCTGTTGAGGAGGCGGTTCATGCAATGAAAGAAATTGCAAGCAAAATCTCCATAATAGAGGAAATCGCAAGACAAACCAATCTTTTGGCTCTTAATGCGGCTATTGAAGCAGCCCGTGCCGGAGAGCACGGTAAGGGGTTTGCAGTTGTGGCCTCAGAGGTAAGAAAACTTGCTGAACGCAGCCAGAAAGCAGCCGGTGAAATCAGCACCTTGTCATCCACAACGGTAACGGTCTCAGAAAAAGCAGGAGTTATGCTTAAACAGTTAGTGCCGGATATTCAAAGGACGGCAGAGTTGGTACAGGAAATCAGTGCGGCAAGTAATGAGCAAAATGTCGGAGCCGATCAGATAAACAAGGCTATAACACAGCTTGACCAGGTAATTCAACAAAACGCCTCAGCCTCTGAGGAGATGGCCTCAACCTCTGAGGAGCTGACATCTCAGGCAGAGCAGCTTTCGGCTGCAATTGCGTTTTTCAGAACCAGCGAACAAAGAAGAGCGGCGGCAGCGCCAAAAGCCAAAAAACAACCGCCAAAGTTAGCGCACATAACGCATGAAAAGGCAAGACCCGTTGCAACAAAAACGAAAAGGCTTGAGTTATCCTCAGATAACAAAGATGACAGCGAATTTGAATCATATTAATGCGGAGGTGTTAAATGGCAGAAGAAAACGAAATAATGCAATTTCTTACATTTAAACTGGATGATGAGGTGTTTGCCCTTCACATTGAAAAAATACGTGAAGTGCTGGAATTTACCACTGTTACTAAGATGCCCAGAACGCCGGAGTTTATGCGCGGAGTGATTAACTTGCGCGGCAGTGTTGTCCCCGTTATAGATTTAAAACAGAAATTTGGGATGTCATATACGAAAAAAGCGGTGGACACTTGTGTTGTAATAACAGAGGTTGAGATGGAGGGAGAGAAAATAGTTCTGGGCGCTATGGTTGATAGTGTTAAGGAGGTCATGGAGCTGGAAAAGTCGGCAATAGAGCCACCTCCTAAAATAGGCACGCAGTTAAGCAATGAGTATATCGAGGGCATGGGTAAACAGGATGAGGAATTCATTATAATTTTAGATATAGATAAGATATTTTCCGCTGACGAGTTAACGATGGTTACTGATATGAAAGGACATGTGCCATCTGAGGCTGAACTTGAACTTGCAGCAGTCTGAAATTATTTAATTAGCATTGTGCTGTGGTGTCGTGCTACTACAACTAAAGGAGGAGACTCATAATGGAAAGGAGAGATTTTATTAAGCTTAGTGTTGCAGCAGTTAGTTTTTGCGCTTCAATTCCCAAACTGGTTTTTGCAGATGAGGATTTTGAAGCTGATGTAAAGAAACTTATGGAGGGTAACGAGAGATTTACCAAAGGAGAGTTTAAGAAACATGACTCAAGCTCCGCTAAGCTAAGTGAGCTTTCTAAAGGCCAGCATCCATTTGCCGTTGTAGTGACGTGTTCGGATTCACGGGTTGACCCTGAAATTATCTTTGATGAGGATTTGGGAGAGATATTTGTGATACGTACCGCCGGAAACGTGGTAGATAAAATAGCTCTGGGCAGCATAGAGTATGCTGTTGAACATTTGCACAGCCCAATTGTTGTAGTTGTGGGGCATGAGGGTTGTGGAGCAGTAACGGCTGCTCTTCAGGCAAAGGGCAAGGTGCATGGAAATATCGGCTCAATTGTTGATAAAATCCTGCCCGCTGTTCATACTGCAAAGAAAAAGACAAAATCAGGTGAAGACGTTCTCTATAACGCCATCATTGAAAATGTAAAAAACGTAACTAAAGAAATTTCCACTAAAAGTCCGGTTATCGCTAAGGAACTTAAAGAGGGAAAAGTTAACGTGTTGGGAGCCTATTATGCTATCTCAACAGGAAAGGTTATCAGGGTTTGACCTTTAATTTTGAAGCGCTTTTAGAGGAATCGGTAAAAACCCACGGGCACCTGTGTCCTGGCCAGGTGCTCGGAGTGCGGATGTCGGTTTTAGGGCTAAACTCCGTTGGTATAGATGACCCTCGTGGGGCGCAGAGGAAAGATTTCATCGTCTATGTGGAAATAGACCGCTGTGCCACCGATGCAATACAGTCCGTAACGGGTGCAACGCTTGGGAAACGGACTCTCAAGTTTATGGACTACGGCAAAATGGCAGCGACATTTGTTAATTTAAAAACCGGACGTGCCGTAAGAGTTTTAGCAAGGGAGGATGCCCGCTTTAAATCGGCGGAGTATTTCCCGGATGAAGCTGATATTCATAAAGCCCAACTTCAGGCTTACATGATTATGAAAGATGAGGAGCTTTTTGACGTAATGGATGTCTCAGTAATAATTCCGCCAGAGGACATGCCGGGACGTCCGCTTAAAAGGCTTGAGTGCTCCCTCTGCGGAGAGTTTGTACAAGACCTCAGACATATTGAAAAAGACGGAAAACCCCTCTGTAAGACGTGCTTTCACAATAATGCTTATTATGTGAGAAAAACAAATCCTCACTATTGAGTATTAAATGTCGTACCAAGCAGCATTCAGAAGTATAACAAGGCGGCAAGGAGAAAGCGACGCAGGCGTACTTTAGTACGTTGAGGAGCTTTTGACGCATGCCAACGAAGTTAGACGATTTAATGCGGCTTGGTATGAGTTTTTATTAAATCCATAACTATCTCAAGTACCTTATCTGGAGCCACTTTCAGGGATTCCTTTGATTTCCTGATTTTTATTTCTACTACGTTTTCTTTGAGTCCCTTAGGGCCGATTACAACCTGAAGTGGAATTCCTATGAGATCGGCATCCTTAAACTTTATCCCTGCCCGCTCATCTCTGTCATCTATCAAAACCTCTATTGAGTTAGCGGCAAGCAAATTGTAAATATCGTCAGCCGCTTTTTGGGTTGCAGCATCATTTACATTAAGCGGAAGAATTACAACGCTAAAGGGAGCAATAGAGACAGGCCAGATGATTCCGTTTTCGTCGTGGTTTTGCTCAATTGCAGAGGCTGCAATCCGTGCCGGACCTATCCCGTAGCTACCCATAACTATTGGCTTTTCCACTCCGTCCTTATCAAGATACACTGCACTGAGCGCTTCTGAGTATTTAGTGCCAAGTTTAAAAATATTTCCTATCTCAATAACCTTCTCTATCGTTAGTGGTTTGCCACAGAGTGGACAGCCGTCATTTTCATGCGCCATGTGGATGTCTTTGTAGTCAGCCGTAAAGTGAAGCCCTGGTTTTACACCCCGCACGTGGTAGTCTTTTTTATTAGCTCCGCCTACATAGATGCCGCTTTTAAGCGTGTTATCTGCTATTATCCGTATTTTATGGCCTATTGGGCCAATAAACCCCGCCTCAACTCCGACAATACCCTCTATCTCGTCTTTTCGTGCGGGTCGGAAACCGCCGATTATCCGCTCGGTTTTCTTTTCGTGAAGTTCCTGATCTCCCCTTATTAGCGCAAGCACCGGGCCCTCTTTAGCAACCAGTACAAGAGTCTTTATAAAATTATATGCTCTAAGCCCTAAGAAACCTGAGACCTCCTCCACTGTTCTTTTTTCAGGAGTAAACACCTCTTCAAATGCAGTATCTGCAAACTCAACCGATTGCGATACAGACTCAGCAAGTTCCACATTTGCGGCATAACCGCAGGCACTGCAAATAGCCGCAGCATCCTCACCTGCCGCACTCGGCGCCATGTACTCGTGTGCCGTAGCACCTCCCATCATTCCCGGGTCAGATTCCACCACATAGAATTTCAAACCGCACCGGGCATAAATCCTCTTATAAGCCTCGGCATGAAGCTCATAGCTTTTGTTTAAACCGTCCGTATCGGCATCAAAACTGTAACTGTCTTTCATTATAAACTCACGGGTGCGCAGTATGCCGCTTTTGGGTCTTGCCTCATCGCGGAGTTTGGTCTGAATCTGATACCACATCTGGGGGAGATCCCTATAGGAGCGGATTTCTCTGCTAGCAAGCCACGTCATTATCTCCTCGTGCGTCATAGCCAGACACATGTCACGCCCTGTTCTGTCCTTCAGGCGAAACATCTCATCTTTAATGTCATACCAGCGTCCTGTTTTTTGCCACACCTCGGCCGGATGAAGCACTGGCATGGAAACCTCCTGAGCCCCAATAGAATCCATCTCCTGCCGGATTATCTTATTGATTTTTTTCATAACTCGTAAAAACAGGGGCATATACACGTAAAGCCCTGCAGCAAGCTGTCTGACGTATCCGCCGCGAAGCATAAGTATGTGGCTTACAGCCTCTGCCTCAGACGGTGTTTCCTTAAGCGTTGGAATTAGTAGTTTAGAGTATTTCATTTTTATTGAGTCCTTACTTTTTTTTAGTAAATTATGTTAAAACCAAAAATTGGCATTTAACTACAGTTATATAATATAATAAGTACGGCGATATTATAAATATGCAGCTTTTCTATAAATAAACTTGAAGGAATTATAATGAAATTTGCGCCTGAGGGCATACCGTTTATTGCGGGAGCTTTGGTTGTTACTGTAGTGGCAGCAGTTTTTGCGTTTACTGCAAACAGGCACATAGTGATTTCACTTGTGTTGATGTTGATTTGTATAGATATAACCGTGTTTATGTTTTATTTTTTCCGGGACCCGGAACGAGTTGTCCCAAAAGGAGAAAATATCATAGTCTCTCCGGCAGACGGTAAAGTAATCGTAGTGTCAGAAGTTTATGAAAACACCACACTTAAAGCTAATGTAAGAAAGTTAAGCATCTTTATGTCACCCTTAAACGTCCACGTAAACCGCATCCCATATACCGGTACGGTGGTAAACGTTAAGCGGAATGCCGGGAATTTTTTTAAAGCTTTTATGGATGAGGCATCACTTACAAATGAAAACGTAACGACCACAGTTGAAACCAGCAGGGGCACAATGCTGATAAAGCAGATAGCAGGCTCAGTAGCCCGCAGGGCTGTGTGCAGAGCCACACCCGGCACCCACCTTTTGACAGGCGAAAGATTTGGTATAATAAAGTTTAGTTCCAGAGTGGATTTGTTTTTACCCCTTTCAACAGCTATAATAGTAAAAACAGGCGACATGGTTAGAGCCGGTGAGACGGTAGTAGCCAACTGGACAGAACAGAAGGAGCAAGAGCACTGAGTCTATGAAAAGAGGGGTTTACATTTTACCCAATGGTTTGACTCTGGTAGGGATGTTTTTTGGTTTTTACTCTATCGTGTCTTCATTAAACGGTGAGTTTGTGACGGCAGGCTGGGCAATACTGATAGCAAACATATTTGACGGCCTGGACGGCTGGACTGCCCGGATGACTAACAGCACATCACGGTTTGGAATAGAGCTTGACTCACTCTCAGACCTCGTAGCATTTGGCGTGGCTCCTGCCATTATGATATTTACGTGCTCACTGTCACCTTTTGGACGGATTGGATGGGCGGTGTCGTTTCTTTTTGTTAGTTGCGGCGCTCTGAGGCTTGCCCGGTATAACGTGCAGATGGTTACGGCTGAAAGTAAACACTTTACCGGTATGCCCATACCAGCAGCAGCAACTATCCTGTCAACGTATGTGATCTTCTATGAGTATATGTTTAATAATCATCCTTACAGAAGTTATTTTGTATTGGGTTTGACTATTTTAATATCCCTCTTTATGATAAGCACCCTCAGATTTCATGGGGCAAAGGAGATTAATTTCAGAGAGCGCAAGCCCTTTCTTTTCCTTGTTGCCATGATAATCACTCTTACTGTTGTGGTCATGCACCCCCCTATAACGCTTTTTGTCCTTGCAATCAGCTATCTTGCATGGGGGATAATAGAAAATACGTATTTGTTTTACCGTAAGAAACCTGACAAGGGTAAGACAACAGAGCCAACGGCTTGAGCAAAAAGATAATCATTATTTTGTCATTCCTGCGAAAGCAGGAATCCATGTGCCTTAACAGAAGTATTAAAAGGCTGGATTCCCGCTCGGAGGCGGGAATGACAGATAAAAAAACAGCTAATGTCCAAAATAATTAAAATATTTGACACAACGCTCAGAGACGGAGAGCAGTCTCCAGGAGCTGCTATGAGTGTTGAACAAAAGGCACAGATAGCGCGTCAACTGGCACGCTTACGGGTGGATATAATAGAGGCCGGATTTCCCATATCCTCAGAGAGTGATTTTGAAGCAGTGAAAAAAATATCAGCCGACTTACGGGATGTAACTGTGGCAGGGCTTGCCAGAGCGCTTAACGGCGATATTGACAGGGTAGCTGAGGCGATAAAGGGCAGAGATAACGGCAGAATTCATATTTTCCTTGCCACAAGTGATATACACCTTAAGTATAAACTCAAAATGGATAGAAACGAGGTGCTTGAGGCAGCCGTAAGTGCCGTTAAATACGCAAGGAAATATACTGCTGATGTGGAATTTTCAGCTGAGGATGCAACCCGTTCCGACTGGGATTTTCTCTGTAGGATAACTGAGGATGTTATAAAGGCTGGGGCAACAACTGTAAACATACCGGATACGGTAGGTTACACAGTGCCGGAGGAGTACAGTGAGTTAATCGAATATCTGTTTAACAAAGTACCAAATATAGATAAAGCAGTGATTTCCGTACACTGCCATAATGATCTGGGATTAGCAGTGGCAAACTCACTGTCTGCTGTGCTTAAGGGGGCAGGACAAGTGGAGTGTACAATAAACGGGATAGGAGAGAGAGCTGGAAACGCCGCCATGGAGGAGATTGTGATGGCACTAAAAACCCGTCCCGGGTTTTTTAACGCTGACACTAAAATTGTCACCAGTGAGATATACAAAACAAGCCGGCTGGTGTCAAAGATAACAGGGATGACGGTGCAGCCCAATAAGGCCATAGTAGGGGACAATGCGTTTGCCCATGAATCGGGTGTGCATCAGGACGGGTTTTTAAAAGAGCGGTCAACTTATGAAGTGCTAAAGCCTGAGGATGTTGGAATTCCTAAGAGTAAGCTGATACTGGGAAAACTCTCGGGCAGACATGCCCTCAAAGACCGCCTGCAGGAGCTGGGTTATGTTTTAGACGAGCCGGGCCTGGACGTGGCGTTTGAGAGATTTAAAACGCTTGCCAATCAAAAGAGACACATATTTGATGAGGACCTTGAAGCTTTGGTTGCTCAAGAGGCGTGCAGAGCGGATAAGGGTTTTTGTCTTACGCATCTTTACGTATCAGGCGGGACGGATAAAAAGCCAACAGCATTGATACGCCTTACAATAAACGGCAGAGAGTGCGAAAAGGAGTGCGCAGGGGACGGCCCTGTAGATGCCGCATACAGAGCAATAGGGGAATTAACGAATACAAAAAGCGCATTAAATAAATTTGAGATAAAGAGCATAACCGGAGGAACTGACGCTCTGGGTGAGGTTTTTGTTACACTGGAGGAGAGGGGCAGAGTGGTAAGAGGCAGTGCTTCTGACCCGGATATAGTTGTTGCCTCTGCTAAGGCATATATAAATGCCCTCAATAAACTTGAGGAGAAAAAAATAGACGTAAAAAAAGGCGTTTAGATTGCAGCAATATATTACATAGTAAACGAGTAATTACCCTCTAAAAATGCCTTAACGTACCAGTCCTTAGCCTCCATAGTGCTTATCGCCATATCCAACTGTCTGGAACAGCCAAGCAGACGGCCAAGCATTTCAAGTTTTTCCTCCGTCTCTTCTTTTGAAGCACCGTTTAGTGTGGCTATTACAAGGTCTCCCTTAATGTCCGCCTTAAAACCAAATGCCTCCGTCACTTCTTTAATAAATAACGCTCGCCTGCCTCTTCCGTCCACACCGGCGCCGCCTCCGTTAAAACGGAAATTGATATAGTTGTTGATGTAACTCTCTCCGCAAAATGAGTCTATTATTGAATAGTGATACGCTAACTTTACACTTAAATTAATATAACTGTCGGTAATAATGACATATACCTTGCCGCCCTCCTCAGTGACTCCTGTGCTTACAAAAGAGCGCATCATTACCGAGGCAAGCCCTCCCATATCTATCGCCACAGGACCTGACCAACGCACACCCTCCTGAATCATCCCCCGCCACAGTGCCCTAAACGGCATTGAACTTATATGCTCTATAGATAACCTCTTCAAAAACTTAGCTTCATCAATCACTCCGCCGTCAAGATCTATAACATAAAACCGCAGCGGTATCCGTGCCGACACAAGCTCCTGAGCGGAACTCCCGCTTTCCGTAAGTTTCCCTATACGAAACATCTCCTTAACCGATATTTCATGTACAAATCTGATTATGTCGTGCACAGTGCTGATGTCATCTGCTGAAACATCGGCCTCGCTGATTGTGGCAAGATTAAGATGAGTGATGTTTCGCATCGCAGTTTTTATTACCGATGCTGATTGCAGGTATTCATCGGAAACAGCATTTTCCGCTGCAATTGTTGTATTAACCTCTATAGTGCGCCCATCATATATACGCCCTGAGTCTGCATCAACTGTTACAGTGTTTACGCCCTTAAGCTTATCTCGAAGGTCTCTTACGTTTATTACCATAGGGATACCGAACTCACGCGCCACTGTTGCCAGGTGGCTGGTACGGCTGCCGGTCTCTATCACAAGAGCCGAGGCTAAAGACATCAGTCTCACATAATCGTTAGAGGAACTCTTTGCCACAGCTACTGCCCCTTTAGGAAACTCTGCAATATGATAGAATCTGTCAATGAAGTAAACCGGTCCGGAGGCAACTCCGCGACTGGCTGTCTCCCCCTCTGCTATGATAACCTTTTTTGCTGATGCTGCCGCCTGACGGGGAGTTCTTGGATTTGCAGGGGAGAAAACCCTCTTAGCGTGCAGGGAGCGCGCCTGTAAAATTACCACCCTGCCCTTTTCATCAATAGCCCACTCTATATCCTGAGGAGTTTCAAAGTGCTTCTCTATTATGCAGCCGAAATCGTACAGAGTTTCGATTTCATCCTCAGACACAGCAGGACGTTTACGGAAATCCTCGGGAACAGGAACCTCCTTTACGCTACTACTTTCGTCCAACACCAGTTCCACGCTTTTGTTGGTTATGATTCTATTGATTATGGTACCGTCCGTTTTACGGTCTAAGATGTACACGTCAGGGGGGATTGTTCCATCCACTGCATACCTGCCCTGTCCCCATATAGAGCTTAAAATTGCCTCGTCCTTATCGGGGCTGCCAGGATTTAGCGTGTAAAGCACACCGGCTGAGCGGGCATTAACCATCTCAAGGACTAACACCGCCATAGGAATGTCTCTGTCCATGATGTTTTTGGCAAGGCGGTAGTAGAGTGCCGTTTTGCCATACTTACTGGCTACGACCTGCTTATACGCATCTGTCAAAGACTCCACAGGCACATTCAATATGCTCTTAAACTGCCCTGCAAATGAAGACTTGCCGTCCTCCCCTACTGCGCTTGATCTAACAGAAAACCTCTTATTGTTGCCTATCTTTGCTGCCTCACTCAGTATCTGCTCCTCTATCTGCGCAGGCACACTGGAACTCATAATCAATCTCTCTATCTCCTCAGATGCCAAATCAATCTCTTCATATGAGTCCATAGAAAGCGGGGCAAGCAGAGATTCGATTTTGCGGTTGAGGCCGTTTACAGACATAAACTCCTTATACCCGGATACCATAATCGAAAAGCCACGTGGAGTGGGCAGGTTCAATACGTTAAGAAGCTCACCGAGGTTAGCTGCCTTGCCGCCGGTGTCTTTTATATCTTTTGCCGTTACCTTTTCAATTGGCATAACAAAGTTGCACGCCTGCTGCATGGGTTCATCCTCAAGTATAGCCATGGTGTTTTCCTTAATGTGTTCAAGTACCGAAAAGAGAAACATATAACGGTCGTCTGTCATATCATTCAAACTCTGTATGAAACTAAAGGACGTGCTAAAGATTCTTGCTAAATATGATTTCAAAGCAAGCACGGTTATTGTTTTATTTTCTATTTCCTCTTCAATTACTGCAAGGGTGTTTAGAAGCTCGTTGTTTTTTAAAAGAAGGTCCTTATAACTGTAGTATCTGCTCCTGAGTTTATGATAATCGTCGTCAGGAATAAGAAGCTCATCTGAAAAATCTTTATTATTAACTATACCACCTAAACTCCGAAGCAGCGATCCGGCTTTGCCGATAAGATACCCTATCATGCCTGGCTTAGGTGGTATCTCCCATGGAGGAAACTTGTGGAGTAATGCCGTACTAATTGATCGTCACAGACAAGGGTATCAAACTGTTGAATATAGGCAGTTAATCGTCCTAAGGAATTAAGCAGAAGTTCCATCTCAGGGCGAGAAATGTTATCAGTGCGGGCTATAATAACAGAGCCCTTTATATCAACTCTCATGTCTAATTCTCTCAATACGGTGGCTATAAGATCTCCTAACTGCGATTTTTTTTGAGTTCCGCCCACAAATCTGAAATAGACATGGCTTTCTTTAATATTTTCACTACAGTAACTGTCAATCATAGTGAAATTATGCCCAAATTTCAGTGTAAGATTAACGTATTCCTGCGACACTACCGCAACGTTATCTCCGCTGCGGCACAAAGCCCCCCTGCCGTACCGTCTTGCAGCAACCGGCACAGCGATTGAATCGGCAGAAGAGTGCCACACACTGGGACACATCATGCCCTCTGCAATCGCCCTGAAAGGAATAGACGTTATATGCTCAGGCTGTGCCTTACCGTTAACCCCGTTGAGCCCGCCGCCAATATCCACTATACATATTTCCATTGGTATCGGTATATCCAGCTTAACGGCGCCGTTGTCGTGTAATATCTCTTTGTAACGGCCTGCATTGGTAAGCTCCTCAACGCCCTTTTCATGAATAAATCTGAGGATGTCGTGGCATGTCTGACACCCCTCAGATGTGAAGCCACCAGAAAGAGGGTCGGTAAGGTTAAGAGGAGTCATGTATCTCAGTATTTTTTTCAGAATCTTAAATTCCCTCTCCTCTGCAAAATTAATATCCTCTGTGATATTATATCTGATAAGCTCCTTTATTGTCCCGTCATACACCTTATTGTCTTCAGCGTCAACGGTAATTTCCTGGCCATTTTGCAGCACAGAGGTTGCTGTACCGGTGTTTACAATAGTAGGCACATGAAACTCACGCGCTATGTTTGCCATGTGGCTTGTTGGGGTGCCAACGTCTGTAATAATAGCGGCAGCCTTTGGCATTATCTTTATAAACTGCGAGGAGTCATGCTTAGCAACAAGTACAGAGCCGCTTTTAAAGTCTCTAAGGTCCTCCATACGCCTCAAGACAAACACCTTACCAGCCCCAATGCCGCGGCATGAAATTATGCCTTGATTTTCAAAAATTATATTATATTTTTTCAGGGTTGTATAAATATCCTCATGCCTTTTCAACTGGCTTTCGGATATCTTAAGAGGCCTGGACTGTAGAAACACTAACTCACCACTGCTGCTAACTGACCATTCAATATCCTGAGGTTTTTTAAAATAATTTTCTATAATGACAGCATGGCGCACAATCGCTTTTATCCTGTCTTCACTGAGACATGGCCTCTGTGAGTCAACCCCGGATACAGGCACATTTTTTATGCCTCCGCCTTTGTCACAAACTGCCATCACATTTTTTTTGCCGATTTTCCTTTCCAAAATTTTATAAGGCTCATTTTTTTCAACAATATACACATCGGCATCCACAATGCCGTCTGTGACTGTCGTGCACAGCCCCCGGTTTGCGCTTATAATGACAATATCTTTTTCAATGTTGTCAGGGTCAGAGGAATATACAACTCCGCTTACGTGGGGCTCTACCATTTTCATACAGCCTACACTCATAGCCGCCATCATGTCACTTTGTGGTGCATGGTGTTTTTGGTATGCCAGTACCTCTTTAGAATATAAACTTGCTATTACAGTTTTATACGCCTCAGCCAGACTTGCTATCTCAGCAGGCACGTTTAACACTGTGTTAAACGCTCCGGCAAATGACAATTCTGAGTCCTCCATATCTGCACTGCTCCTTATTGCTACAAAAGTGACCTTGCCGCTACCGCCGCTTAATCTTGTCAGAGCCGTATCCAGCTCTGCCTCCATATGTGCAGGTAACCTGCCGCTCTTAACCAATTGTTGCGCTTTTTCGAAAAAAGCGTCATCTAAACCATTACTTACAGATGTATATTCTGCTTTCAGTGATTCTATTTTTTCCTCAAGATGGTTATACTCCATAAACTCTCTGAATGCTCCGGTTGTTATAGCAAAACCATCCGGAATGTTAAGATTAAGGTAGTTACCGAGCTCGGCAAGGGCGGCATTTTTCCCTCCTACCGCATCCGACATTTCCCATGTGATGTTTCTGTAAAACAGAACCGTTTCTCTTAAATCCACCGGCGCCTTATCCTGAAGAATTCTGTTAACCTGGGTATTAATCCTTTCAAACACCCTGTGAAGATATAGGTATTTGTTCTGAGAAAGAGCGTTTAAGTTGTAGATGGACTGAAACACGGTATCGGAAAACTCGGAATAGGACTTTTTTATATAGTTAATATCAAAGATATAATTACCGCCGAGTTTGTTTCCCATATCGGACATAATCTCAAGCGCATGGTTGTTGCTGTTTAGCATTTGCCGAAAACGGTTATATACAACCCTCAGGGAGAGTTTCATATCGGAGGTGGGTTCCTTTCTGGAAAATGCCACCATGATTTTTTTCATAACCTTAGTCATTTGGTTTATTACCTGCCTAATGCAGCCACAGCCGCATTTTTTGATTCGTTTAGTTCCCTTTCTGCCCTGCCGATAACCTGTTTAATTGTGTCAATCTCAACGGGTTTTGAAAGAACATCAAACACTCCTTTTCTAAAAGCCTCTCTGACCATTTCAGTCTCGGCAAAACCTGTGAGAATAATGACTTTAGATGCAGGGTTCTTTTCCTTTGCCGATACAAGAACTTTCATCCCATCCATGCCATCCATCCTAAAGTCAGTCAGTATGATGTCATAATGCTTATTGTTTAACTCCTCCACAGCATGTGCACCATCACCAAACACTGCGACCTCAAACCCTGCCTTTTCCATAATCTGTTTAAGGCGCTTACAGACGATGCTCTCATCGTCTATGACCATAAGGCGGCATTTATCCTCTTGTCTGCCCATATTTATTCCACGCTCGCTGAGTAACTGACCTCAACTATACCTTTTTCCCTTACTTTTGCCCTGAATGTCCAAAAGAGGATTAGAAATGTGGCGATAAGTCCGCTTCCAAAGAGAAAAATCTTGCTTCCCATCTCAAGTGCGGAAACTGTAGAGGCATCGAGGTTTATCCAATTTAAATTTTTGCAGTTGACAGGCATTGCAAGCAGCCGTGATACGACACATAAAAGTATAAGCACTGCCGTAACCAACCTGATGTAGAGTTCTTTTACCACTTTTGTAGCCACTGCTCCAAAATATATTCCCGGTAAAGAACCAGCATACAGCAAAAGCACCAGTCTTAAATCCACATACCCACTGAGGGCATAGTTAAAGGTACCCCATCCTCCCGTAAACACGGCAAGAAAGAGCTCCGTGCCTGCTGCCAATGCCGTTGGCACACCAAACAGATAAATCATAGCCGGGACGCCAATAAACCCTCCCACACCTATTGTTCCTGCCATATAACCAGTAGCTAAACCCACAACAAGGATAGAATACAGGGAGATATCCACATTGGCTACTTTAAAGTGTATCATAGGTTTAAATTGAAATTTTCTGGATATTTTCAAAAACTTATCCGATGGCCCGCTGCCAGGTTGTCTCGTTGACCTCAGAGCGTCCTTTAGCATAAACGTGCCGATTATACTAAGCACGACAACAAAGAAGGTACTAACATAAAGGTCTGAGCCGTCTTTTCCCATTTTAACAAAAAAGAACTTGTTTACAAAAACCGCAAGGCTTATTCCTAATGAGGCAGTAATGAGCAGGAAAATCCCCAGCTTTTTATCAACATTACCCAGTTCACTATGCTTTTTAGAGCCCATCATTGCCTTTCCAAACTTATGGGCAATATTGCTGGCAACTGCGATAACGCCAGGTACGCCTAAATTCATCATTCCCGGGGTCATTAAAAAAGCCCCGCCTGAGCCAATAAACCCTGAAATTGTCCCGCCAATAAAGCCAAGCACAACCAAACCCAGCATGTACCACGGATGAGCACCTAAAATCTGTGTCAGCATACCCGCTCTTTCGATTATATGTGGATCTATCATTTAAAAACTCCTCCTGTTACGGTGTATATAAAGCCCGTATTTATTTTTCAAGGTTAAACATCTTTGGCAGGATATGAACAGTGTTTCCCCATACCCAGGCATGAACAACCACTATAGCCAGTACGGCAACAGCCCCTGGGACACTCATAGTCATAAATAACCTTATGTTAAGTGTCTCAATCCTTGGATAAAGTACACCGTACATCACCATCGAACACAGTGCATAGACAACAAACATGCCCCAGTTAACGCTACCGTGTTTATCCGCTTTAGCGTGGGCTACGTTTAGCGAGCGGGCAGTTGTAACCGGACAGGACAGTGCTTCTTTTAGTGTCTTTAAAGTCACTCCGGTGTTTTTTAGCGCATCTGAAAAAACGGTGTCACCTGCCAGTACAAGACTTGCCGGCATCAGTGCCTTAACTTTGTCTATAAACACCTCCGACTCCACACTTACAACATAGGAGTTGAAACTTATCCCATCCTGTGCAAATCTCTCTTTGACTGAATTAAGTTGTCTTTCCAGCTTGTTTAATTGCGTTCTGTCCCCGGTCCGGGTTGGTAATATGCCGATTATTGCGGTATCAGCAGCTTTTGATGCTTTTATTGCGTATTGCAGCACGGGGGAATTTATATCCCAACTGTCGTCAATTACTAAAATCTTTTTCAAGCCTTACCTCCTTTTTTTATAAAGCCAACACATTTGATTACCTAATCATACTGGAAGCATACTGTGCGAATACATCCTCGGTTACGGTAATTTCAACTCTGTGTATGCCGGGTATTTCTGCTATCGCTGTATTTATATCGTTAACCCGCTTTTTGTACTCTGCTTCAGCTGCCTTAGTGTGAATATACAATATGCCATTTGACCGAACATCTATCTCGTGGTCTATATTAATGAGTGCGGCCTTAACACGACTGGCCAGTTCGATGTTTTTAAGACAGTGTACAGAATAGTTTGACGCCTTATACTTTGGCAGGAGTGCTTCATCAGATATCAGGGATACTACGCTTTCCGTATCTGATTCCTTAAGTTCAACCACCAAATCGTAGACAGACTGATCGCTTTCATTGATTTTATATAGAAGACTATTCACTTTATGGCGATTCCTGTCCAGTTTAAGCAGTTTTTTTGCGGCTTCATTTTCCGTGATGTTTTCAACTGTTTGCATTCGTTGCACTCTTATAGCAGTGTCGGCATGAATTCGTACTTTCAGCACGTGTGCCACTGCTCGGATAAGTGCCTCCCCTGCCGGCCCGTAATACACGATATTGTCCTTAAGAAAATACTTAGCCAAAGCCGACTGTAAATACGCTGCGAGTTTTACCCGTTTAATAAGTGACATTCCCAAAAAAGAAGGGGCATTTTCCACAGCCTCTCTGAGCTCACTCTCTGATAAGTTGAACTGCTCCGAGGCTAATGTAATTATCTCACTGCCCAAACACTTATATCCCATCTGGAGGGCAACACCCTCTGCTATTTTCCTGCTCATACCGTAAGCCGCACCGCTTATAGTTATTACAGACATTTCCAACCTCCTTTAGCGCTTCTGAAACACGGCATCTTTAGAGCGCTTTTCAGTAAATATTCTCTCTGCATTAACGGCCCTACTTATACCGAGTTGCAATCTAAACTATAATTTAAAGAGGAGATTACGACGTCGCTACGCTCCTCGTAATGACAGATAGGGAAGCTCATGTACAAGCCTCACGCCGTCATTGCGAACCCCCGCAGGGTGTGTGGCAATCTCCTCTTTTGAGCGCAACTTGGTATTTAGTAAACCAATCCGACGGATATATCCACGCGTCTGACTTATTTTATGGTTAACATTAGCCCAATATCAACACGTAATAATATATATTTAAGGTAGTCAAAACACCTAATTTTTATAGGTAAATTACCTATGGCTATTTGCCCGTATAAGCGTTATAATTTACATCGTGGAGGGCTTTTTGTAGTGGAACAGATATATTTTGCACATGATTTAGACGTAATTTATTTTGTCTATGGCCTGTCATTTTTTATAATGGGCTATGGCATCTTAACCCAAAGTAAATCAAACAGCATCTTTAAAATCAGTGGAATTATCTGGCTTTTGGGCGTATTTGGAGTACTGCACGGTATTAATGAGTGGCTTGACATGTGGGTTGTTATTAAGGGCAGGTCTCAACTGATTGATTACGCAAGATGGGGGTTTCTTATCGTTTCCTACTGTTTCCTGCTGGATTTTGGATTAAGAATGTGTATGCGAAACATAAAACCTGAATTCAATCGTAAGTATTCATTAGACATCTGGTTAGTATTAGTTGTTTTACTTGTGATAGCGGTAATTTCACTTCAATCGGACAACTTTTTAACTACTTCAAATATTCTGTCAAGGTACTTTATGGGGCTAACTGGTTCAGTTCTTACCGGGGCTGGATTTATCATATATTATCACACTGAGGATGAGAAAATAAAAGGTGCAACCTATATGAAGTACAAGTTTTGGGTATTGGCACTGTCTTTCCTTGTCTATGGCATACTGTGCGGGTTAATTGTCCCCAAAGGCAGTTTTTTCCCTGCAAGTGTTTTGAATGTCGTGTGGTTTCATTCGGTAACGAACCTTCCTGTGCGGTTTATCAGAGGGATTTTTATAGCTATATCGGCATTAAATATCGGCAACATTCTTTCCACTTTTCAACGGGAAACTAACTACCAACTGCAAGAGGCACTTGCTTACAGAAAGACTATCGAAGATGAACTGATAAAATCACAGGAACAACTCCGCTCTTTTGCAATCCGCCTCCAGTCACTGATTGAAAAAGAAAGGACCAGAATTGCCAGAGAACTCCATGACGAAATAAGCCAGTCCCTTACGTCGTTAAAGATAGACATAGACGAACTGCTTGTCCCTGATGTTTCAGGTGATAATTCTCTGATGATTTCCCAAATTCTTGACATCGAGAAATCAATTGATTCCGTAATTGACCGTATGCACGACATAGCAACAGACCTGCGCCCAAGTATTTTAGACCAGCTCGGCCTTCTTGCAGCCATAGACTGGCAGGCAAAAAAGTTTACGCAACGCACGGGGATTAAGTGCGATGTCAGATACAACAGTAACATCACATCTTCACTTGGCAGCTTTGGCGCTGAATCCTCTACGGCACTCTTTCGTATATACCAGGAGGCGCTTACAAACGTATGCCGCCACGCAAATGCAAATAAAGTTACCGTGTTCATGTATAATAATGATAACGGGCTTGTTGTAAAAGTAGTTGACGATGGTGTTGGAATAGAACGGCAAAAGGTATTTGACCATAATTCCCTTGGACTTATGGGAATGAGAGAGCGTGTAGCTTTGTTTGGATGGCAAATGGAGATTAAAGGAAAAACAAATAAGGGAACGGTTGTAAAGCTGCTTATTCCCGAGGGCTCAATTGGGCAATGATAAATATTCTGTTAGTTGACGACCATCCTATTGTAAGAGAGGGAATTATAAAGATTCTTCACAGACAGCCAACCATAGAGACAATTATAGAGGCCAAAACCTCAAAAGAGGCGATCGCACAATTAAAGAAATTCCAATTCAGTATCGTAATTTTGGATATTTCTTTGCCCGACAAGAGTGGCCTTCTGACACTGGAGCAGATAAAACATGACTATCCCGGCCTGCCGGTTCTCATGCTCAGTATGTACCCGGAGGAGGAGTATGCGATACAATCGCTAAAGCTGGGGGCCTCGGGCTATTTGACCAAAAAAGCGATGCCGGAGGAACTGCTTAAGGCTATAAAGAAAATCGCATCCGGCGGCAAATATATAACTGCAACTCTTGCTGAAAAACTTGCATACGAACTTGACAGCAAAACCGATAAGCCTCTGCATAAATACTTAACCAACAGAGAATTCCACGTAATGGGCATGATAGTATCAGGGAAAACTCCAAGGGAGATTGCACAGCTGCTGTCATTAAGTGTAAGAACTATCAACACCTACAGGGGCAATATTCTTGAAAAACTTCAGTTAAAAAATAATGCCGAACTGGTACGTTACGCAATCGAAAATAAACTGTCCGACACGTATCAGGCATGAAGCACAATAACTTATCTGCTCAACTGTAATAATGTTTAAAGAAATACTTCAATATAGAGAGCTTCTTTACATGCTTACGCTGAGAGATATAAAAATCCGGTACAAGCAGTCTGTGATGGGTTTTCTTTGGGCGTTTTTTCTGCCTATGGTAATTGTGGCCTCAGGATTTGTCGTCAAAGCGGCCTTCTCTCTTACTACAGGTAAACCTCTGCAATTTCAGGGGCTTGCTGCTATGGCAATTAAATCCATCCACTGGTCGTTATTCATAAACTCAATCCGGTTTGCCACAAACAGTCTCATTCAAAACGGAAGGCTCATCGTCCACATATATTTCCCGCGGGAGATACTACCCTTGTCCTCGGTTTTGGTTAATCTTTTCGATTTCTTTATTCCACTATTTGTGATTATGTTTATTTTTGCAGTGACAGGGGTTGGGATAAGTATCTACACCTTATGGTTTCCGGTTTTACTCATATTATATATAATGTTTATCGTGGGCGCGGGGCTGCTTTTATCGTGTGCTAACTTGTTTTTCAGAGATGTAAAGTACATTGTTGAGGTGGTGTTAGCGTTTGGGATATTTTTTACACCGGTGTTTTATGATGCCTCCATGTTTGGAAAATGGGAACGCATTTTATTACTAAATCCGGTTGGGAGCATTTTAGAGAGCATAAGCCGTGTGTGCGTGTACCACCAGAGCCCCGATGTGTTTTGGCTTTGCTATTGTGTTTTGTGGTCGGCAGGGATTTTCTTTATAGGCCTAAGGGTTTTCCATAAAGCCGAGTCCTTTTTTTCGGAGATTTTATAGTATGTCTGATACGGCGTTAGAATGCTCTAATGTGAGTAAGAGTTTCAAAAAGGGTGAGAGATTTAACTCTCTGAGGGATTTGCTGCCGGGCGCTTTAAAGAGTTTCTTTTTGCGGGACAGCCAACTGCGTCAGGGGGAGTTTTGGGCGCTTAAGGACATATCATTTGACATCACACGTGGTGAGGCCTTTGGCATAATAGGGCCAAACGGAGCCGGTAAGAGCACCTTATTAAAACTGATTGCCAAAATACTTGTGCCTAACACGGGGGCAATAAAAGTATCGGGGAGGCTTGCAGCGCTTATTGAGCTTGGTGCAGGGTTTCATCCGGATCTAACCGGCAGGGAGAACATTTATCTAAACGGCGCAATACTTGGAATGAAAAAACGTGAAATAGACCGCAGGTTTGACAGCATTGTGGAGTTTTCCGCACTTTCCGGATTTTTAGAAACTCCGCTCAGGCACTATTCAAGCGGCATGTTTGCCCGCCTTGGGTTTGCCGTTGCCACCCATGTGGATGCCGATATTTTGCTTATTGATGAGGTGTTAAGTGTTGGGGATGCCGGGTTTCAGGTAAAATGTATTTCCAAGATGCATGAGTTGATAGCAAATGGGAAAACCGTAGTGTTTATCAGCCACAACGTAAGACAAGTTGCCAGACTATGTAACCGTGTGCTGGTGTTATCTAAAGGCGAAACGGCAGCCCTTACAAGCGCTGATGATGCGATAAACCTGTACTACAGCCTTGTAAGCGGCACATCGTCAAAAGACAGTGAGCCACAGGATAAAACCATCACAGTTACTCCCACCGATGCACAGTGTAATCCAGTGGAGTCGGTACAGTTTGGAGACGATATTAATCTCCTTGTAAGATGCACTCTGCCAGCGGGTTTTCCCAAATCATATCTCATTGTAAAGGTAGGAAACCACTACGGAGTGGACTTTCTGTCGTTTAATTCTGAAAGAGCAGGGTTAGAGATGCGTCCCGGCGCAGTTGAACTTCTATGCCAGATAGAAAATCCCAAACTTCTCCCTAACAGATACAGAATGACCGCCTGGCTTATGGACACTCTTACCGGACAGGTAATAGATTACTTCTTACATCAGGGGAAAGATCTTATAATTGAGCCACCCGGAGCTGAAATACTAAAAACACTTCCTAACCCTGAGGCTACAGTGTTTGATTCAAACTATGCGTGGACTGTAATGGAATCCAAAGCGGAGAGAGAAAATAGGTAAGGGAAATGGCGTTGCCCTGAAGGCTGACTTTTCTAATGTTCGTCTTTGAATTTATCTGCAATTGCAACGAACTTTTTTTCAAGTGCAATGAAAGCATCTGTAACATCGGGGTCAAAGTGGCTGCCGCGTCCTTTTATGATAATCTCTTTGGCAACATCGTGAGAAAAAGCATCTTTATAAACCCGCTTTGTGATGAGGGCGTCATAAACGTCAGCAAGCGCCATAAGCCGCCCACAAATAGGTATATTGTCTCCTTTAAGACCCACAGGATAGCCGGAGCCATCCCATTTTTCATGGTGATAGCAGGCTATCTCTTTTGCTATGTCCAAAAAGGAATTGTAGCCGATTGCCATCTCGGCCTTTAAGAGAGCGTCTCTGCCATAGACCGTGTGCATTTTCATCTCCTCAAATTCCTCATCGGTGAGTTTCCCGTTTTTAAGAAGCACTGCATCACGTATTCCCACCTTTCCTATGTCATGAAGGGGAGCGGATTTGTACAGAAGTTCAATAATTTCATCTGAGAGGTATCCGGAAAATCTGTGGTTATTTTTCAGATACATGGCAATTGCTTTGATATATCTTTGTGTGCGCAGGATGTGCTTTCCGGTATCACTGTCTCTTGTCTCAGCAAGGCTTGCCAAAGACAATATGGTAACGTCACGGGTCTTTTGTAATTCCTCTGTGCGTTCCCTTAGTTTTTCTATCATTTTGTTGGAATATGTGGCCATAACTCCAAACTCGTCATTTGTGCTAACGGCTACCTTTTGGTTTAAATCGCCGTTAGCTACTGCCTCAAGCACGTTGTTTTCAATTTTAAAGAACAGTTTAAGGTTCTTTGTGTGAGAAATTATCAGATTAATGTTTTCAATGAGAATGATTACAACAACAAATGCGGTTTCAATCAATACTTCTTTTGTAAAAACGGAATTAACCGGTTCTGCATTGTGCGAAAACAGATCAAAATTCCTGTGAATAATCAAAAAGACAACAAGCATCATAAATAACATATTTAAAGTGGCAGCGATGATTATTTTTGAGGTAAGCTGCATAAAATCTCCGGTGACTTTTATATCCTTTCCGGTATGCCTTATCTCCATATTTATAATTCTTTCCCGTTCAAGCCCAAGATCAATGGCTGCATAAAAACCGAGGGCCAATGCGCCAACAAGAACTTTTATACCGCTGACAGCAGGAAAAGCATAAGCATAGAAGTTGTACAAAGCAATGCTGAGCGTAGAAAGTGTGAATAGTCCGTAGTCAAGAACAATCTGGCGTTTTATCTGAGAAATGTACTGGCTGCCTAAGATGCCATGTTTTAGTAAGACAGTCCTGATAAGAAATGCTATTCCAAAAGACACCGCAAAAAACACCAGGCGCTTTCCTATGACAACCTCTGCACAGTAAGGACACACACGCGCGCTATATACACTTAATATCACAACTGCCAGCGCATAATGAACTGCTGCCCGGTATGACAGATGAAAGTGTATATCCCTCATCTTTATATTATACCATTAGCTTTCTCTATTGTGCTTTCGTCAGTGGGATGGGAGGGTTCCATTGGCAAAGCACTGGCTTATCATCCAATTCATTTGACAAAAATCCGCCGTTTTTATAGAATATAATGAGTGATGAAAACCAGCTTTGAAAAGCAGTTTATACCCATGATGGCTTTTCACTTCGTTATTTTTTTGTTTTTAACACATGGGATTTGCTTTGCACAAATGTCTGCGCCTTCACCCTCAGCCGCAGAAACCATGACAATTTCTGAGGGAGTAGCCATTGCCGTTTCAGACGAAAACCGGATTGTAAAAATAGCGTCTCAAAGCGTTAATATCTCCGAGCGGGAAACAGACATTGCCGCTGCACCGCTTTTGCCCTCAGTTAATGCTGAAATATCGCAGGGGTTTTTACAACATACACCTACAGCCATCTTTGGTTCCATGCAGGTGCCGATGGGTAACAGAGATTCCCTCTCTTATATGGTAAGCGCTAAGCAAACCATTTTTGACTTTGGCGCAAATATTTCACGTTACAAGGCCTCTGTCTCGGCTCTTGATGCAGTTAAGTATGACTACGAACGTACCAAAAACCTTGTTGCACTTGAGTTTATCACAGGCTGTTATGATACGCTTGAATTTGAAAAACTCGTTACAGTGTCACAGGCTGAAACTGAGAGGCTTGAATCGCACCTGAGAGTTGCCCGCTCTCTTTTTAAAGAAGGAGTGATTACAAAAAATGACCTCCTTCAAGCTGAGGTGAAACTCTCCGATGCAAAGCAGCGGCATCTCTCACTGAAAAACATGCAAGCAGTTTCAGTCTCTAAGTTAAACAATATCTTATCGCGGCCATTAGGTTCACAATTACACATTGTTGACGAGGAGGAGACAACCCTCTCCGCTATGTCAGTTGAGCATTTTTGGGAAATGGCTGAAAACCAAAGACTGGAGATAAAAATTCTGGACAAGCAACTTAACGCATTGAATCTTCAGAAAAAAAGTAAAACCGCCGCATTTTTCCCCACATTCTATGTGCAAGGTGGCTACGGCTATATGCAAAATGACTACCAGGTGTATGAAAATAACTGGTCTGTAATGGTAGGGGCCAGTGTTAATCTCTTTAGCGGCGGGAGCACTAAGGCTGAGGTATCAAAGTTGAAACTGATGACAGAGAAACTCGCTGAGGAAAGAAAAAAACTCGTTGAAGATATCCGGCTTGACGTAGAGCGGTATTACCTTAATATGAAAAACGCTGAGGAAAAACTCGCCGTATTAAAAGATTCAATTGAACAGGCAACTGAAAACCTGCGGATTAACAAGATTCGGTATGAACAGGGACAGGGAACTGCCACAGATGTCATAGACGCTATAACGCTTCTGGCCAATGCTGAGACCAACTATTTCAGCGCCCTCTATGAAATGAAACGCGCTTCTGCTGGGCTTCTCTATTTAAGCGGAGCGGATATGGCTGAAGTGTTCAAAAAGAAAACACTATAAATAAAACTCAGAGATGAAGGATAAAACATAACATGGAGCAAGCAACAGATAATACTTCAGATAGTGGTAATAAGAAAAAAATTGCGATAACAGTCTTAACAACGATAATTGTAGTCGGAGGGCTGATCACCCTTTTTTACCTGAGGTACAAGGCTCATCATATCTCAACTGACGATGCCTTTGTCGAGGGTACGATTCACACAGTGTCAGCAAAAGTCTCCGGTACGGTTAAGGGCATCTATGTGACAGACAACCAGTTTGTCAAAGAGGGGCAGTTGCTTGTAGAACTTGATGATACCGATTATGCGCTGCACTTAAAAGAGTCAGAGGCTGCATTAAGTGCTGAAAGAGCAAAGGCAGGCGAGGCAGACTCACGGCTTGATGCTGCCAAAGGCCAGCTTTATGAACATGGTGCAAAGACAGCTATTGCACAGGCAAATGTCGCTCTTTCAGAAGCTAACCTCAAACAAGCGCAACTGGATATAAAAAGAGCGGAAAACCTTTACAAAGATGAGGCTATTTCTAAGGAGAAATACGAAAGGGCTCAGACAAATTACACAGTCCTCACTGCGGCTAAAAACTCCGCTTTGGAGCAGCTCAGACAGGCGGAGCTTGCAGTTAAAACCCAGCAATCGGTCATAAAACAGACAGAGGCGCTGCAGAGCTCACAGCTCTCTTCAATCAAACAGAAAGAGGCGCTCGCAGAGGAGGCAGCCCATAACCTGAGTTACACAAAGGTATATGCCCCAGCCTCCGGATATGTGAACAAAAAAAGCGTAGAAACCGGAAACCGCATTCAGGTTGGCCAGCCACTTATGGCAATAGTTGCACTTGATGACATCTGGGTGGTTGCCAATTATAAAGAGACACAGGTTGCAAAGATTCGCCCCGGACAGCAGGTTGAAGTATCTGTGGATGCCTACCCCGGAAAAATATTTAATGCAACCGTTGACAGCATAATGGCAGGTACTGGGTCGGTGTTTTCACTTTTTCCGCCAGAAAACGCCAGCGGCCATTACGTTAAAGTACTGCAGCGTATTCCTGTAAAAATTGTTCTTGATAACACTACAGTAAAAGAACACGTGCTGAGGGTAGGGATGTCTGTTGTACCAACTGTTATCGTGAAGTAAGTATTTAAGCTTACCGTCTTTTTAGCATCTTATATGCCGCCATTTTCTAACCCATACCGAAAGTGTTAAAATACTTTATCTATTTTAACGGAGAGCATTTTATAACGCAAAAACAAATGGAGAGTAAAAACGTACATAATTTCTTTGAGAGTAGGGAGCCTATCCATGAGACAGATTAGGTTACACCATGAGGAATAACATACTTATTCTCAATCTGTATATATTAGCAGAGCTGATTTCAGAACAAATATGTATTAAAGATCCGGAAATTTTTGTGGAGGTATAACTGTGAATATAAATCAACAAAAAGAACAGTTTAGCAACGCATATCTTTGCGCTGTAACAGCAGTGGCTGGTTATACATGCTATAAGCCAAATGTAGATATTGAAAGTGTGGACTGGGGTATTACAGCAGTGGGAGTAAGCGGAACATTTAAATCTCCCAAAATTGAATTGCAGTTGAAATGCACGTCACAAAACGTTATGGGTGATGAGTTTATAAGATTCCCACTTAATATTAAAAACTACGATGATTTAAGGCATATAAACTACATGGTCCCACGTATTTTGGTAGTTGTTGTGGTACCAGATAAAATAGAGAAGTGGTTGAATCACTCAGAGCTTGAGCTCACAATGCGGCATTGCGGCTACTGGATGTCATTGTATG
The DNA here is from genome assembly GCA_015233895.1 of Nitrospirota bacterium. NCBI lineage: Bacteria > Pseudomonadati > Nitrospirota > Nitrospirota bacterium. The sequence continues at coordinate 291,687 of JADFXG010000001.1, forward strand.
GTGAGAAAGAAAAGGATAATACGGAAACTGTTACTGTTTATTTGCCGCGAAAGCAACAGTTTACCGTTGACAACCTGAAACATATGATGTATCGTATAGGTAATGGAGAATTACCATGAAAACTTCCTTTTACGATAAACAAACACTTTTAGCTCTTAAGCCTTTAGAAATAATCGCATACCTCCGTTCAAAAGGATGGCAACAGTCAAAAATCAATACAGGCAAATGGACAACATGGGTAAAGGATGGTGACTTTGAGGCGATACTACCGCTAAATCGGGAATTCGGTGATTTTGCTTTGCGCATGGCGGATATACTCAAAACTCTTGAGGCTGTTGAAGAGCGGTCTCAATTGGAAATTGTTAACGACTTACTCACCTCATCTGCCGATATTATACGCTTGCATATAAAAGATGCAGAGTCAGACGATGGAACAATTTCAATCGAGGCTGGTGCACAAATAATAAAGAGTTCATGTGACTTGATTATAGCTGGTGCATGTGCAGCGATTGAAAAAAGAGAAGTTTTCCAAACCAAAAAACCAACTAAGGCAGCAGACTATTTAAAAAAAGTCCGGATGGGACAAACTGAACGCGGCAGCTATGTAATAACAGTCATTTCACGTGTTCCACCAGTGCTAAGCTTACAAGAGAGCGAACGTCTTTTTGAAATAGATGAGCCTTTTGAAAGACAGGTAACAACGACTTTGGTTAAAGCTGTAGCAGCAGCAAATAATGCTGCAAGCAATGCTGTGTCAACTGGAAGTTTTGAGGGTTTTAAATCTGCAGTTAAAGAAGGAGTGAGCGCCAATCTTTGCGATGCTATTTATGGGATTGCATCTGAAGGACAAACCTCTCGAGATTTAGAAGTAAATTTTTCATGGTCTGTAAGTCGTCCTGTAAACGATGCAACAATTAAAAGTAAAATAACATTCTTATCAGATAGCATGCCAGTGTTTAAAGAAGCTGCAAGGCTATTTCGTGCAATAACAACAACACGTGACGATTTCGAACTTCGTGGACAGGTTGTAAAACTCGAACGGGCTGAGGGTGCGCCTAAAGGGAAAGTTACCATAGTAGGTAATGTTGATGAGCAACCAAGGAACGTTATAATAGATTTAGAAGATAATGATTACCATAAAGCTGTACAGGCACATGATAATCAAGAGATAATATCCTGCACAGGTTTGCTTACGCGAGAAGGACGTTCTTACGAGTTACATGAACCACGAAATCTCAGAGTAGATGAGAACACATAAAAGCTAAGACGTGCGGCCTAAGACTCAACTTTCAAGATATAAAGGATAAAAATTAGTAAAAACTACACCCAATGACGGAGATATTCGTTGATGTTATCAACCAGACGATGAAAAAGACTTAGTTATGCTCTTGCTCGGTTTCTCTTGCCGCTTTTTGATTGAATTGATTATAGCCCATGATTCCTCTTCTGATACGGATATACCCTCGATGGCGCAAGAGGAACTTACCGACGTAATAAAATATTCCCAACACTTGTCCGGATCCTTCAAGTAAGGGTTTGTCTCGTACAGGGACTTCCTCTTCATGCTCTATTATACAACATAAATATGTAAAATTTGGCAGCTTCTTTCTCGGCCAAAACAGCAAACCAAGGCTCTTGCACTTCAGTACAGGATTGCAATAATATTTATAAATCTTTTAATCTTTTCGTCTGTTTAGCGGGCAGAGCTCGCTGTGAAACTTTTTAAGCGGCGGTACGCCGGTTAAAAAAATATTTACCAACAATAACAGTCAAAATGGCAAATATATTAAAAGCTGAGATTGCCACACCCCCTTGCGGGGGTTCGCAATGACGGCTTGAGATTATCGCTGACAAAAAACCTGGGGTCAAGGGGACTAGTCCCCTTGCGGCAGGGGAATCACCTTTAGGGGAAGGGATTATAAGGGAGGGGTGAGGCACCCCCGCCGTTATGGGCAGCGCCATCCCTTATATAATATAATTTTCTTCTTTCATTCTACTCTGCGTTTTCTGAACCTTTGTACCCATAACCTCAGTCTGTCGAGGTACAAATAAATTACCGGCGTTGTGTAAAGGGTCAGCATCTGGCTCAAAATTAATCCGCCGACAATTGTAGTCCCCAGAGGGCGGCGAAGCTCTGAGCCAACACCTGTGCCAAGGGCAAGGGGCAGTGTCCCTAAAAGTGCCGACATCGTTGTCATCATAATCGGCCTGAATCTTAGAAGGCATGCCTCATAGATTGCATCCTTAGGGCTTTTTCCGTGTCTGCGTTCGGTATCCAGTGCAAAATCCACCATCATTATCCCATTTTTCTTCACAATTCCTATCAGAAGTATTATCCCTATGATTGCTATTATGCTTAACTCCATTTTGAATATGAAAAGGGCTGCCACCGCCCCAACTCCTGCTGAGGGAAGCGTGGAAAGAATCGTTATCGGATGAACATAGCTTTCATAGAGCACTCCGAGCACAATGTAAACAGCAATCAAAGCGGCAAGTATCAGCAAGGGCTCATTAGCAAGGGAGTCTTTAAACGCCTGCGCTGTGCCGGCAAACGTTCCACGCACAGTTTTTGGCATTCCCATCTCTAAAGCAGCTCTCTCTATTGCCTTTACCCCATCGCCAAGCGCTGTACCCGGAGCGAGATTAAACGATATCGTTGTTGCCGGAAACTGCCCCTGATGATTTACCGCTAAAGGGGTTGGAGTTTCCTCGTATCGGCTGAAGGCACTCAGCGGAATACGTCTTCCATCCACGGTAAAAACATTGATGTCTTTCAGCGTGTCAGAGTACTGCCAGTACTGCGGAGCAGCCTCCATTACCACGTGGTATTGGTTTAGCGCCGTGTATGTAACAGAGACCTGCCGCTGACCGTAAGAGTTATACAGGGCAGCATCTATAGCCTGTGGAGTTATGCCAAAGCGTGAGGCCGTGTCGCGGTCTATCGCAAGTGTAACTTGCCGCCCCCCAACCTGTAAATCACTGTTGACATCAACAATCTGTGGCATGGTTTTTAATTTCCCGGTCAGTTTCTGTGTCCACATATTAAGCTCAGCTATGTTTTCCCCCTGAAGAGTATATTGATACAGTGCGCCACCTATGCGGCCTCCAATACGAATGTCCTGCACGGGCTGAAGAAACGTGGGCGCTCCTGCAACAGTGTTAAGCTTTTTGCGCAGCCTTTTCATGATTTCCTGAGCGGAGGATTTTCGTTTTTCAAACGGAGTAAGGGAAAGGAATAACCGTCCTGTGTTTGTGGTTGAGCCCCCACCGCCGCCGCCTCCGGTAAATCCCAGCACATGCTCGATATCCGGATCCTTTTGTATGATGTTGATGATTTGCGTAAGTTTGCCCTTCATCGCCTGAAACGATGTGTCCTGTGAGGCTTGAATGCTCCCTGCAATTCGTCCGCTGTCTTGTTCCGGGAAAAACCCCTTTGGCACCGTAACAAACAGATACACGCTGGTTATTGCCGTAAGTATCGTTAAACAGAGCATTAAAAATGAGTGACGAAGCGCTACATTTAAACTCTTTTCATAGAGATGCAATATCTTGTTAAAGAAACCCTCACTAATAGCATACAAAAACCCGTGCTTACGTTCCTTTTTATCCTTAATAACGGTAGCACACATCATAGGTGTTGTCGTAAGAGAGACTGCCAAAGAGATTAGTATTGCTACTGAAAGCGTGACGGCAAACTCCTTAAAAAGCCTCCCAATCATCCCCTGCATAAGTAAAATCGGAATAAACACCGCTACCAGTGACAGACTCATAGAAACCACCGTAAAAGCAATCTCTCTTGAACCAATCACCGCCGCCTCATGCGGAGACATCCCCTTTTCCCTGTATCGCGATATGTTTTCAAGCACAACAATAGCGTCATCCACAACAAACCCTGTGGCAACCGTAAGAGCCATCAGAGAAAGATTATTTAAAGAATAACCCAACAGATACATCACGGCAAACGTACCGGTAATGGAAACAAACACGGCAACACCAGGCGCTAATGTCGCTCTGAAATCCCTTATAAACCAGAATACGACAAGTATCACTAAAATACCAGAAAGTACCAGCGAGCGCTCAACTTCTTTAAGGGAGCCTCTTATTGGAGGCGTCCTGTCAAGCACTACAGATAAATCCACGGCAGCAGGTAAAATTGTCTTTAACTGAGGCATAACATCCCGAATGCCCTTCACTGTCTCTATAATGTTGGCTCCTGGCTGTCTGAAGATAACCAGCATAACAGCCTGCCTTCCGTTAACCGAACCGGCAACACGCAAATCCTCAACCGAGTCCTCCACAGAAGCGACATCGGAAAGACGCAGCACTGTACCATTATCTGAAGAGATAATAAGAGGAAGGTACTCTTTTGCGCCATGCAATTGGTCATTGGTTACAATTTCCCAGGTTTTATCTCCCTGAGATATTTGTCCCTTTGGGCGGTTAACATTATTGGAGGCAATCACGCTGCGAACTGTCTCAAGTCCAACGCCGTATCTGCTTAACGCATTAGGGTTTAGCTCTACCCTTACGGCAGGCAGCGACCCACCACCGATAAACACTTGGCCAACCCCTTTCATCTGAGAGATTTTCTGCTGGAGCACGCTGGATGCAATGTCATACATCCGCGACTTACTGACAGTGTCAGAGATGAGCGCCAGTATGAGAATCGGGGCATCAGCCGGATTAACTTTCCGGTATGAGGGGTTAGTGGGAAGGTTTGCCGGAAGATAACTGCGTGCTGCGTTGATAGCGGCCTGAACGTCACGCGCAGCGCCGTTGATATCTCTGTCAAGCTCAAATTGAAGCGTAACCGAGGTTGAACCCCTGTAACTAGTTGATGTCATCTCGGTAACACCGGCTATGCGGGTAAACTGTTTTTCAAGGGGAGCGGCAACAGATGTCGCCATTGTCTCAGGGTCCGCTCCGGGAAGAGCAGCATTTACCGATATTGTCGGAAAGTCCACCTGTGGAAGCGGAGAGACAGGGAGACACATAAAGGCAATCACCCCAGCTAAAACCACAGCTATCGTTATAAGAGTGGTTCCTACCGGTCTGCTGATAAATGTTTCAACAAATTTCATTTTGAATTACTACTGATAAACTCTGGAAATATTTTTCATCTGCGTTCATCTGCGTCATCTGCGGATTAATCTTTTTCAGAGGTTTTCCTCAGCCCTTTCACTCGGTTGGATAATCTATCAAAAGCAAGATAGATAACCGGTGTCGTATAAAGGGTCAGAATTTGGCTGAGTATCAGTCCCCCTATTATTGTTATACCAAGAGGGCGTCTTAGCTCTGAGCCTGTGCTTCCGCCTAAAGCCAAAGGAAGCGCTCCAAGCAATGCTGACATTGTTGTCATCATTATAGGCCGGAACCTTAAAAGACACGCATCATAGATTGCCTCATCGGCGCTCTTACCATCCCGCCTCTGTCCCTCTAAAGCAAAATCCACCATCATGATACCGTTTTTCTTTACAATTCCAATAAGAAGGATTATCCCTATTACGGCTATCACATCCAAATCCATACGAAACATTAAAAGAGAGAGCACAGCTCCCACTCCGGCTGAAGGCAGAGTTGATAGAATCGTAACGGGATGAATGTAGCTTTCATAAAGAACGCCAAGCACAATATAGACTGTAATAAGAGCAGCCAAAATAAGCAGCGGCTCATTAGAAAGGGATGCTTTAAAGGCCTGAGCCGTGCCATAGAAGGCCCCGCGTATGCTTGCCGGAAAGTTCATACTCCGGGCGATTTCCTCGATAGCTTTAACAGCATCGCCCAGTGCTTTGCCCTGCGCCAGGTTGAATGATACCGTTGCCGAGGGAAACTGCCCCTGACGGTTAATAACAAGAGGTCCTGTAGTTTCCGATATTTTGGCTATTGAGCTAATCGGAACCTGCCCGCCGTTTATTCCGCGAATATATATATCATTTAGCCCAAGCACGTTTTCCCTGTAATTATCCTTGACAGCAAGTACTACCCTGTATTGGTTAAGTTCGGTAAAAATCGTAGAAATCTGCCTCTGTCCAAAAGCGTCATACAGGGTATCGTCAATTAACTGCGGCGTTATCCCGTACCGTGATGCGCTGTCACGGTTTATATCAATAAATAATCTCAGCCCGTCATTTTGCTGGTCGCTGCTTACGTCTCTTAACTCAGTGCGCTGCTGCAGGTTTTTAACTAAAGACGGGACAAGCGAATTTAATTCATTTATATTTGGGTCTTCTAAGGTATATTGAAACTGGGTAGCGCTTATTTTGGAATCTACCGTTAGGTCTTGCACGGGCTGCATAAAGAGGGTTATTCCCTGTGCGCTTTCTAATTTAGGCTTAAGACGGCGGATGATATCACTTGCGCTTATTTTCCGCTCGGCAAGCGGTTTTAGATTTATAAGAATCCGTCCGCTGTTTAGTGTGGTGTTAGTGCCGTCAACTCCTATAAATGAAGACAGGCTTTCCACCGCCGGGTCTTGTGCGATTATCTCTGAGAGTGCTTGCTGGCGCTTAGCCATCTCGGTAAACGATATGGATTGCGGAGCTTGTGAAATTCCCTGTATTACGCCTGTGTCCTGAATTGGGAAAAATCCCTTTGGAGTTACAATGTATAACAACACCGTAAGAAGGAGTGTAGAGACAGCAACGATGATTGTAAGATTCTGGTGTTTTAACACTATTTTAAGCGTTCTGCCATAGGCCGCTATAACTCTGTCAAAATAATCCTGAGTGGCATGATACAGTTTCCCATGTTCTGCCGCCGTGGTGTGTTTAAGAATTTTAGCGCACATCATAGGGGTCAGCGTAAGAGAGACCAATGCGGATAGAACAATCGTAACTCCAAGTGTCACTGCAAATTCTCTAAACAGGCGGCCTACAACATCTCCCATAAAAAGAAGTGGAATAAGCACGGCTACCAATGAGACGGTAAGAGAAATGATGGTAAATCCAATTTGTTCAGAGCCTTTAAGGGCAGCCTCAAGTGGCGACTCACCCTCCTCGACATACCGCGAGATGTTTTCAATCATAACTATTGCGTCATCCACGACAAATCCGGTAGATATTGTAAGGGCCATAAGAGACAGGTTATTTAAGCTAAAACCAATCAGATACATAATGCCAAAAGCTCCGGCAAGCGAAAGCGGCACCGCTACCCCAGGAATAACTGTGGCAGGTAGATTACGCAGAAAAACAAAAATCACCATAACAACTAAAACTATTGCCAGCACCAGCTCAAACTGAACGTCCTTGATTGACTGGCGAATCGTAGTGGTACGATCGGTCAGTACAGATACCTTAATGGATGAGGGCAGTGAGCTTGTAAGCTGTGGCATTAATTTTTTGATACGGTTAACAACCTCTATGACATTAGCGCCGGGCTGCCTTTGAATGTTTACAATTACGGCAGGCGATGTGTTCATCCATGCGGCTTGATTGATATTTTCAGCATCATCACCAATATCGGCAACATCAGAAAGATGAACCGGTGCGCCATTTTTGTAGGCAACAATAAGCGATTTATAATCTTTAGCGGAAAAAAGCTGATCATTAGCTCCTATAACGTAAGCCTGACGAGGGCCGTCAAAACTCCCCTTAGCCTGATTAACGTTAGCGGCAGCTACGGCAGCTCTTACATCTTCAAGAGTCAGCCCATAGGCAGCCAGGGCTGTGGGATTAGAGTGGATGCGGACGGCAGGCTTTTGGCCTCCGCTTATGCTAACAAGACCTACACCGGAAAGCTGTGAGATTTTCTGCACAAAGCGCGTTTCAGCCAAATCCTCCACCTCTGGAAGAGACATGGTGTCAGAGGTAAGCGCAAGTGTAATAACAGGAGCATCAGCCGGATTAACCTTGCTGTAAACAGGCGGATTAGGGAGATCTCTTGGCAGAAAATTAAAACCAGCATTGATTGCCGCCTGAACCTGCTGCTCTGCAACGTCAAGGTTTAAATCGAGACTGAACTGAAGTGTTATGACGGAGCTTCCGCCGGAGCTTGACGAGGTCATCTGAGTAAGCCCGGGCATCTGTCCAAATTGGCGCTCAAGCGGAGACGTGATTGATGAGGTGACAACCTCAGGGCTTGCGCCCGGGTAAAATGTGCGAACCTGAATCGTAGGATAATCAACCTGAGGGAGCGCCGAAACCGGTAATTGACGGTAGGCCACAGCACCGGCCAGCAGCACGGCTATCATAATGAGCGTGGTAGCCACGGGTCTCATGATGAAAAGACGTGAAATATTCATTACTTATGCTTTCGTGTGGTGTTATCTTGCTGAGATCTGAGCTGTACCTTCCCGCCGTCGGTTAGTCTGTCAGCA